>SLOG01000338.1 GCA_007132635.1 Limnochordia bacterium | reverse complement strand
TTGAATGCCAGGCCGTCCGTTTTTTCGTCCTCCTAGTCTTGGCGGAGCACTTCAACCACACGGCAGCGGGTCTTCTGACTCAAACAGCCACATAAGTAGATGATCCTTGAGCTCGCGAACGGTGTCCTGGTAGTCAGGGTGCTGAAAGAGGTTCACGAGTTCATAGGGATCAGTTTGCAGGTCATAGAGCTCACCTTCACCAGAGTTGTAGATGCATAGTTTCCACTCTAGTCTCCGAATCATCTTGCCTTGGCAGGCACCGATGGCCCAGTAGTACGGTGCCGGTTTTGTGGCCAGCGCCTCCCATTCGGCTATGCTGCTCACTAACAGCCGATCGCTCGGCATACCCGCTTCGGCAAACACAAAGTCCTTGTGCTCAACGCTTTCGTCTCGTAGTCGCGGGACCAGGCTTCGTCCCTGTACTCCTGGCGGGCAGGGCACATCTAGCAGTTCGAGAAGAGTGGGAAGTACATCCACAGATTCGGCTTGGGTGTTGTCCACTACCTGAGGGATGATTGTTGGTCCCCGCAGGATCATGGGCACATGCAGAAGGCAGTCGTAGAACTGATACCCCTTCCTTATGAGGCCGTGGCTTCCGAGATACTCACCGTGGTCCGTGGTAAACACCACGATGGTGTTGTCGGACAGGCCGCACTCATCAAGGGTCTCCAGAATGCTGCCGACCGCATCGTCGATGAAGGAGATCATGCCGTAGTATATGGCAGCCGTTTCCCGCATCACTGCTTCACTGGCAGTATCCATATGCTGCCTGTCGCGAATGAGCCTCTGTCCCAGGGGTTTGTTGGGCCACTCATCTGGTTTGACTGGGTCCATGGGAATGTCGTTCGGGTCATACATGGACGCGTAGGGCTCCGGCACAGCAAAGGGAGTGTGCGGATCGGGGAAAGATGCTTTGAGATAGAATGGGGCTTGATTGGCATTTTGGCTTCGCAGAAAGGCACTCACCTCTTCGGCGATCCGTGAGGTGGGATAGTCTGCGGTGGAACCCTCCATGGCCGCGCTCCGGTAGGCGCTGTCATCGCGCTCGTCGATGTCCTGCCAGGGTACATTCTTTTTGTGCGAATAGGGACTGTAGACGTCAAAGACTCGCAGCTGCTCGTCGGTCAGGAAGTGTTCCTTGCCGATCATCCCCACGGTGTAACCGGCGTCCTTCAACACTTGTGCGAGGAAATGCTCATCAGCGGGCAGATACGTCTTCAGATTGCGTGCACCGTGGGAGTGCGGGTACCGGCCGGTAAACAGAGAAGCCCGGGAGGGCACGCAGACAGGATTGTTGACCACGTATTGCTGCAGATTTGCTCCCTCGGTGGCTAGTCGGTCGAGATTCGGAGTCTGAATAACCGAATTCCCGTTGGCGCCCAGTGTATCAAAGCGCTGTTGATCTGTCATGATAAACAGCAGATTGGGTCTTATCACACAGGTCATCCTTTCGTCGTTTATTGGGATACCTTTAATTTCAGCAATTCTTTCTCTTGTCCTCTGAAGGATCGGTTATTTGCGTAACAATTGCTTAACGGTACCAGGTACGGTAAAATGTAGCGAAAGGAGTGGTTGCATCGTGGATCTAGGGCTTACTGGGAAATCTGTTTTGGTGTTGGCGTCCAGTCGCGGATTGGGAAAAGCTTCTGCCTTGGAGTTTGCACGGGCGGGGGCTTGTGTGATGCTGAGCAGCCGCAGTGAGGCGAGGCTGGCAGATACGGCTGCCGAACTCCGGGATGTTTCTGGTGGTGATGTCCAATACTGTGCCTGTGATTTGACAGTCGCGGAACAGATCGATGGTTTAGTGAGCAGGACCATCGACGTATTCGGCACCTTGGATGTCCTGGTTAACAATGCTGGAGGTCCCCCGCCCGGAGACTTTGAGCAGTTGGATGATGCAGCTTGGCAGCATGCTTTTGAGCTTAACTTACTCAGCTACGTCCGGGCGATTCGAGTTGCGCTTCCACAGATGAAAGCACAAGGCGGCGGTCGTATCGTGAACTTCGCGTCGTCTTCGGTTAAAGCGCCTATCCCCGGCTTACTTTTGTCCAACACTCTTCGGGCTGGCATCGTTGGTTTGGCAAAGAGTCTGTCCCAGGAGTTGGCTCCTCACGGTATACTGATCAACACGGTGGGGCCGGGCATCATACAAACAGAGCGCATCGTCGAGCTGAACCAAGCCAAAGCGGATGGCACGGGCATGTCTTACGCTGATGTGGAGCAAGCAGCCCTGGCCAACATTCCCTTGGGGAGATTTGGTGAACCAGAAGAGTTTGCCAGGCTCGTAGTATTCTTGGGCTCGATGGCCAATACGTACATTACAGGTCAAACACTGGTGGTGGACGGCGGAATGGTCAAGTCTCTTTGAACTTGGGTAGATGGTAGTGCAAGCGAGTCTGATTCGGAATCAAGATACAGACCCGTTCGCGAGGATAGCGTCATTGCGGACGATTTGCGTTACAGCTTGGATAGTAACCGCCTGGGGGCGATTCGAGTTGGCTACACTGCTGCGTATTTTGGGAATAGGTGTGCGCTGGGCTGTGAACTTCTTTTTGCTGCTCGCGGCCCTATCTGCTTTTTTGTTAGGGGGTGACTTAGGCTATGGTTCTGACCTAGAGACTGGGTTGAAGTTCCTCTCGATTTTCCTTGCGTTCTTTCTGCTATGGCTGGTCGAGCGCCAAGCTGTCTACCGAAAACTAAGCTGTCCTTGCGCAGTGTGCTAAAGGCAATTCCCCTTTTCGTGCTCGTTATGGTATTGGGGTTGTTCCTTGGTGCATTGCGACTGACCCTGCCCCTAGGAGTAGTGTTGCTGCTTGTCTTTGCGGCGTCTATTCACCACACCTGGAGAGTGTATGACAGTCGCAAACAGGCGAAGACGCTGGAGATTAGTACAGGGAAAAGCAGCGTGGATTCTGAGGATTTCTAGGACGTGCCCTCGCGCGCTGGCATTGCATCGTAGACATCCAATACGATCCGATGAAATCTCCATCCGATCATCTTTGCTTGGCAGGCACCGATGGCCCAGTGGTATGGTGCCGGTTTGGCGCCGTTTCGTTCCTTGTTTAGACTGGACAAGCTGCTGGTCACAGAGGCCGCGTTCTGAGCCGCTGAGGGGACACGACGGGAGAAAAGGCCAGCTAGCAGCAAAGTTTCCGGGCCACAGCTCGGCTTACGCGTGGGTCATAGGTTAAGCGAAGAGTATCTCAGCCCCAGGCGATTGGTCTGGGGCTTTTTCTTACTCTCAACGCAAACAGGTCCCCCATAGGTCCTAGGTAGAAGGTTCTCCGGGCTAGTTGTGGAAGTAATCAACCAGGAAGGTATTGACTTGCTTCGCTTTGTCTCGGAGCGGCCATTACATCGGGGACTGAGTGGGAAGGATGTTCATGATGTTTGATAGGACTAGTCCGCTGGATAGAACAACCCTTCTGGAG
>SLOG01000058.1 GCA_007132635.1 Limnochordia bacterium | reverse complement strand
TGCTCCAAGGGCTGGAGCAGCATGAAGCCGTTTTTTCTAAGGCTGAGCGGCATTTCTACGGCCTGCGGGCACTGACCGGACGAGTCGAGGGTCTGGCGGCTGATCTGCAATTTCTCATGGATGCGACAGACCGAGATTACGTTTTCTGGCTTGAGCGATTGCCCAAGAGCCGAGCAGTGGTCTTGGCAGCGGCACCGGTCGAGGTTGGACCTGTCCTGCGGGAGAGTCTTCTTTTTCAAGTTGCCTCTGCAGTCTTCACCAGCGCTACGTTGACTATCAATCGAGATTTTCGGTTCTTCCAAAAATCCATCGGGGCTTTCCCCGAAGAGGAATGGGATATGCTGACAGCAGCGTTTCTGTCTCCCTTTGATCTGAAGGAGCAGGTGTATCTTGGGGTGCCTACAGACCTTCCGTATCCCTCGGAGGAGAGCTTTGCGGCTGCTTTGGTAGATGAGTTGGAGGAGTGCCTCAATATTACGCAGGGGCGAGCCTTCGTCCTCTTTACATCATATAGTCTTCTGCGTCGTACAGCTGCCCAGGCTCGTGAGCGTTGGTCCAAAGACTTCACATTTTTAGTCCAAGGCGAAATGCCCAGAACAGCAATGATCCAGCGATTTCGCGAACAGAGTCGCCCAGTCTTATTTGGCACAGATAGCTTTTGGGAGGGCGTGGACGTGCCAGGCAAGGCACTGTCTTGTGTTATCGTCACGAAACTTCCATTTCGCGTCCCCACAGACCCTGTTGTTGCCGCGAGGGCGGAGCGAATACGTGACCAAGGTGGCAGCCCGTTTCTCGAGTATTTTTTACCGCAGGCAATCCTGAAGTTCCGTCAAGGAGTTGGTCGGTTGATTCGAAGCCGCACTGACCGAGGAGCGTTGTTTATTTGCGATCGTCGTCTTCTAGAAAAACGATATGGGAAGGATTTTCTTGAGGCACTGCCGAATTGCATTATGCATAATGCACCAATATCTCAGTTGACGAGGGAGGTAAAAAAGTGGTTCGCATCATCATAGTCTTGGGGATTCTTTTTTCTGTTGGTCTTTCGGCTGCAGCTGAGTCGGTTTATACAGTGCGAGCAGGAGATACTCTGTATGCCATTAGCCGCCAATACGGGATTTCCTGGGAGGAATTGGCGGCCCAAAATGGGATTCGTGATCCTAAGACGCTCCGTATTGGTACATCGCTTCGGATTCCAGGTGGGTCTAAGTCAGAGCTGGATGAGGATGAAGCGCACTTGCTGGCACGTGTGATCCATGCAGAAGCGCGCGGCGAGTGTTTAACTGGGCAGATAGCTGTGGGAGCCGTGATACTAAACCGGATGAAGAGTCCACGTTTTCCCGATACATTGCGTGAAGTGCTTTATCAGCCGCGCCAGTTTACTCCGGTACAGCAGGGTGTTCTACCGGATGAACCGAAGGATTCGTGTCTAGATGCCGCTCGCCGGGCATTGGCGGGGGAGGACCCCACCAATGGGGCACTGTTCTTCTACAATCCGCAGAAGGCACAGACCCCGGGATTTTGGGCAACACGTCAAGTCTTAACTCGGATCGGAAATCACAACTTCACTCGCTGAGACATTGTTTGGCAGCGTCGTGCATTGGGAGGTCGTTATGTATCGTAGAAGTGTTATGCCAAACGGTGTGCGGGTGGTGACAGAGTACATCCCGCACGTTCGTTCGGCGTCTATTGGTGTATGGATTGAGACCGGCAGCCGCGATGAAGGACCAGATGAGCAAGGATTTTCCCACTTCATTGAGCATCTAGTGTTTAAAGGCAGTGCGCGCTTTTCGGCGCGCGATATCGCCGAGCTTATGGATACATGCGGCGGCCATTTGAATGCCTTCACAAGCAAAGAACACACCTGCTATTTCGCCCGTGTGCTGGATGATAACTTCATGTTAGCCGTTAATCTTCTGAAGGAAATGCTGATGCACTCTTTATTCTCTCTGGAGGATATTGAGAAGGAGCGAGGCGTCATTCTTGAGGAGATAAAAATGCTTGAAGATACACCTGACGAGTTGGTCCATGAACTGTTCTGCGAAGCTATTTGGCCGGATAATGCCTTAGGCCGCAGCATTCTCGGGACTCGTGAGAGTATAATGGGGGCATCGCGGGAAAGGCTGCTGGACTTTATGCGACGAATGTACTCGACAGACCGTCTGGTCATTGCGGTTGCCGGCAATCTCGAACACGAAGCCGTTGTCGATGCTTTTGCAGCTCTATTCGACGGGTGGCCGGAAGCGTCGATTCGGGACGAACAGTCAGGCGCGGTTGTGGATGTGGGCCGCCTGGTTCGTTTCAAGGATACCGAGCAGGCACACATATGTTTGGGCGGCGGAGGTCTTCCGCGTTCGGATACCCGAAAATACGCCATGTATTTACTTGATACCATTGTCGGCGGCGGTATGAGTTCTCGCCTCTTTCAGGAGCTTCGAGAGGAACGGGGCCTGGTCTATTCCACGTACTCGTATCATTCATCGTATCGCGATACCGGTAGTTTCACCGTGTATGCTGCATGCAGCCCTGATCATCTCGCTGAGGTCATGGGTGTAATCAGACGAGAACTGACGGCATTAGGGACTGACCCCGTGGATCCTAGCGAACTGTTAAGAGCGAAAGGACAGTTGAAAGGAAGCCTTATGCTGTCGTTGGAAAGCACGACAAATAGGATGACTCGATTGGCCAAGAATGAACTGAATTTCGGTAAGCTTTCTACGACCGATGAGACCATTGATGCTATTGATGCTGTATCTCCGACAGATATTCAGGACTTAGCAAAGGGAATGTACGTGCCTGACCTCTGGAGTACGGCTACCATTGGACCGCAAAGCGATTTGGCGCCACTGAAGTTAGCAGAGGGATGGGTACGGCTGTAGCTGTTCCTCATGGGGTCGTCCGGGTTTTCAGGCGAAAACCGTACTTGCCATGGGTCAGTGATTGTTGTATGCTATTCATTGTAGACTCCGTGCCTAAGGGAGATAGTCGGAGGGGATCCCCGTGGCTATCCGCGGAGTTTTTTTCGTGTTTACCGTTAGCGTTCTGGTCGTTTCCTTGTGGTCGTTCTCGGTAGGCGCTGAGTGTAATCTGACAGGCAGTATTTCTGCCGATGGGCTTGACATTGCAGCCGTCCTCAACCTGCACGCCGATATATCGGCATTATCTGATTGGGAGGCGGCAGTGCAGCTTGAAATCGGACAGACCGCAGGAGTTCCGAAATTGAAGGTTGAGCGTATGGAGTTGCGTACTCAACCGCTAGGGATGCCTGTCCATGTTCGGCATAACGGGTTTTTTTGGCCCACCGGTGATCGGTTCCGCCTTTTTGATGACGATGCAGCAGTGCAAGGACTTGCCGCGAGGCTGGTTCGGGACGATGTATCGGTTAGTATTAGTGAAGCCGTTGTCGATCGGGAGGGGAATCCTCACAAGGTCTTCCTTGGGGAGTTAG
>SLOG01000119.1 GCA_007132635.1 Limnochordia bacterium | reverse complement strand
GACGAGTGCCGGTTCACCTCGTTTACCTTAAATACCAGGTAAACGAGGTGCTGTGATGCCCTCGTCGGCGGAAAAGCGGAGAAAATCAACGCCTTCCTAGATAGGGAAGGATTCCGCGGCGTGACGTAGAACTAACGAGACAGCGGTGTGCAGCCGGTACCAGTCAGGAGGCAATGCGATGAAGTGTGAGAAATCGAGACAAAGTAGGGTGTGGAAGCTGCTGGTGGGCCTCGTGCTCATGGGGACAGTATTAGGCGCGGGGTTAGGAGCTAGTGCTGCCGAGCCGATTGTCCAGGCTATCGCTATTCGCGGGAATGAAAACATTGATACAGCTCTGATTCAATCGGCCATCAACCAGACACGAGTTGGAGAACCAGCTGTCGAGGAGAGCATCTTGAATGATCTCCACTCCATTTACGATCTCGGTTACTTCTACGATGTAACCGCGAACTTGGAGTCGGCGCCCGATGGCGTTAAGGTGATCTTCACTGTGGACGAAAACCCCATCGTACGGGACATAGTGTTTCGCGGTGCTGCCAAGGCGCCGGTGCAGAATTTCGTGCAGCGGATGCAGGTGCAGCCGGGTGATGTACTTAATGTCAATCATGTGATGGAAGACCTGAGAGAACTCCCTGATTGGGTGCTTATGGAGTATGGTATTGCACTGCGTCCCACGGATCTCAAAGCAGGTGATGACGGGATCATCACCATTGACGTCACCGAGACCGTGATTGCAGATATCCAGATCGAAGGCAACAAAAAGACGCGGGACTTCGTTATCGAGCGGGAGCTCACCATTGAGCCCGGCGATGTGTTGGACATGAACGAAGTTAACCGCAGCCTGCGGCGGATTCTGATGCTAGGGTTCTTCGACGAGATTGATCGTTCGTTTGTTGACGGCGAGACACCGGATGAGACGATTATGACCATTCGAGTCGTCGAACGTCGAACCGGAACTGCCACGTTTGGCGCCGGCTACAGTACGAATGACGGACTTATTGGTTTTGTTGACATTGCCGAAGAGAATTTCCTGGGCCGGGGACAGCGTATCAATGCGTATGTGGAGATTGGCCAAGGCCAGCGGCGCTATGAGCTTGGATTCTACGAGCCGTACTTGGATAAGTCCGGCACCTCCTTAGGAGCCAATGTTTACAAGCGTGACCGCGATGTGTCGGTGTATGAATCGGATACTCGTTTTGACGGAAGTCGCCACATTTTTGGCGGCGATCTAACTCTGGGGCGGCCGCTCGGCGAATATACACGAGGCCGTGTTACCTTTAAAGCGCAGAATATAAGCTATAGCGACTTGGCAGACGCTGACGACAATCCCTTGGAAAACAATGGCGAAAACAGCCGTTACACCGATGGATATGCTACCAGGATTGTCGGTACGGGTGTTAGGACCAACACGACAGACCATCCGTTTTTCCCGACAGAAGGATGGAAGAACGACGCGTACTTTGAACTCGGCACCAGCCTATTGGGCGGTGACGCTGTGTACACCAAGCTTGACCTTGAACACAGCCGTTATTTCGAGGTGCGGGATGGAGGTTTTGTCCTGGGCGTACGCGGCATGGGAGGCCGCCGCCTAACCGGAACGCTTGAGGAGAATGAACTCTACCGGATTGGTGGATTGGACACGCTTAGAGGTTACACCCGGGGCGGCAGCGAAGAGTTGGTGGGAGACAAAATGCTGGTCGTTAACGCAGAGTTTCGCTTCCCCATTGTCAACCGTGTGCAGGGCGTTGTCTTTACGGACTGGGGCCGTGCGTGGGATGTTGAAGAAAGCATGGATCTTACCGAGCTGAAAAACAGCTACGGACTGGGAGTTCGGTTGGACACACCCATTGGTTTGATGCGCTTGGATTATGGTTGGGGACTTGACGAGGAAGAGCGGCGAGCCGGCCAGTTCTACTTTGGCATCGGCCAGATGTTTTAAAGCAGAAGATAGCCAGGGCCAAGCCCTGGCTCTTATATCAAGGAGGATGAAAGTCTATGCGTGTGCGAGGAATGTTTGTTCTGGTTTTTTTTCTACTGCTTCTAACTGTTTGTACTGCGCCTGGGGCGGCTTCAACATCCAACGGGGCTAGCGGCCTCCTGCGGATACCCACAACGGCCACTCTGTCGCAAGGGAGCTTTCGAATCGGCTACCACTATGCTGATCAAGAAAATATCGGTTCATTGACGCTCGGTCTTTATCCTGGTGTCGAGGCCAGCGTCAGCTCGGTCCTGCGGGACGGACTGACAGCCGTGACGGCTCACGGCAAGGTGCGGGTTTTGGACGAGGATGCTGCAATGCCTGCGCTGGCGCTGGGCGTCGAGTCCCACTCCGATGGGCCTGGATTATACGCCGTGGCGAGTAAGCAAGTAGGAACACCCATGCTGCGAGCCCATGTTGGCTGGGGGACGCGCCAATTTAACGGATTTTTCGGCGGCTTGGGCTATCTGGTGAATCCGGTTTCGGCGCGGTCCAATGCGGGGATTACCGTTCCGCCTACCACAGCCGCTGTGGAGTACGACGGCCGGAAGTGGCATGCCGGTGTAAAAATGGACTTAACCGAGGAATTTGAGGGCCGCCTGTACGTGACTGATTTTTCCAGTATTGGGTTTAACGTGAGTTACACAACCCGTTTCTGAGTCTGTTTGAATCCGGTTTGACAGCAGGGAGGTCAACGACTGTGAGATGGCGCGTGTTTCTGGTATTCATTGTTTTTTTCGGAGGCTTTTTGAGTGCTGCGAATGCGGCTTCGGCTTTCGGTGATCCTCGCAGTACAGCCCTTCAGTATGCGATGGGGGCACTTGTGGAAGATGGAACCAGCAGTTATACTAACCCCGCTGGAGTCGTCCAACTGCGGAAGCGCGAGTTTCATGTCAGCTACCGGCTGGGCGGCGAAGAACCTGCCTCCTTGGCGGCTGTCTATTCCGAACCAGACTACGGGACCGGTGCCGGCAGTTTGGGTGTTGTCCGTTGGATGGATGCAGATTTTGCCCAGACGATGTTGTTCTACACGGCTGCCTACCAAGTTCAGGAGCGGCTCAGGATTGGTGCAACCGTTCGCTACGAGTCGCAGCGAGACGGATATACCTTGGTGTCGGGTGATGTAGGGCTGCAGTTTGAGACGGGGACACCCATTTCTCTGGGGTTAGTCGTAGAGAACCCCTTGTTCTATGAGTTTGGCGAGACCGGAGTTCAACTCGATCCCGTTCTCCGGCCAGCTGTTGGGGTTGACTTTTCGCCACTTCTGCTGGGGGCTGAACTGTATCAAGAACGGCTCCGTATCGGGGCCGAGTATACCGTGCGGGACATATCCCTCCGAGGCGGAATGGCCCGCGATTTTGACCTGGCCGCAACGACGGTATCCTTCGGGGTGGGATACGAGTGGGAAGAGTGGCGTTTTGATTACGCCTATGGGGATGAACGTCATCAAGTAGGACTCTCGATGCG
>SLOG01000307.1 GCA_007132635.1 Limnochordia bacterium | reverse complement strand
TGGAGTAGCTCGATCGGCCAAAGCTATCTTTGCGATGGCAGACCATGATTCTCATGTGGGCGCGTTTCTCGAGGAGGTAAAAGACCGCCTTGCCCAGGGCATTGCGGCAGCTGTGAATCTTTTGGATGTTGAAGCCGTCGTTATTGGCGGCGGGTTAGCTCAGTCTCCACGGCTTTTTGAGGGGTTAACGGAGCGAGTGGCGCAGCGCCTACTGTTGAGCGAACTTCGTGCCGTGCCTTGCTTACCTGCCTCGCTGGGAGACGACTCGGTGCTGGTTGGGGCTGGAGCGCTGGCTTGGGATCACTGCGAAAGGGGGATTCACGGATGATTGAGTGGGTGCATCGGATAAAGCCGCGGGCTTATACGGCGGTGCTTTTCGACTTCGATGGGACCGTGTCGGTGATACGTCAAGGTTGGCAGGACATAATGTATAGTTATGCTGTGGAGGTACTTCTGGCCGCGCCCCATGCGGAGGATGAAGAGGCTGTTTGGCGTCTGGTGCGGGACTTCGTCGATGAACTGACCGGAAAACAGACGATCTACCAAATGATCCGCCTGGCAGACGAGGTTTTGCAGCGAGGCGGCCAACCGTTGGACCCCTTGGCGTACAAACACGAATACCTGCGCCGTCTGTGGGATCGGATTGAGCATCGAGTGGCCGACCTCGAGGCCGGTCGTGCTGACCCCGACGATTGGATGGTGCCCCATACTCGCCAGCTTTTGGAGGCGCTGCGCAGTCGTGGTTTGACCTTGTACTTGGCCAGCGGAACCGATGAGCAGTATGTCAAAAACGAAGCGGCCGCACTCGGAGTGACCGCGTATTTCGATGGGGGTATTTATGGAGCACTTGATGACTATCAGAACTTCTCCAAGGCTCAAGTGATAGCCAAGCTGATTGCGGACAATAGTGTGGCTGGAAGCGAACTCTTGGGTTTTGGCGACGGATTTGTCGAAATTGAGAACGTCAAAGAAGTGGGGGGCACAGCGGTCGGTGTCGCCTCCGATGAAGAGAAGCGGAGCGGGATGGATGGTTGGAAACGAGAGCGATTGCTGAAGGCAGGCGCCGATGTCATAGTAGGGGACTATCGAGAGCAGGAAACGCTGTTGTCAGGGCTTCTCTTAGAGAGAAAATGAGGGGAAGGGATTGTGGATGGGTTACGAACGCTTTGACCGATCACAGCTTAAGCTGCGACCGCTGCAGGAACGCGTGCACGACATGCTGGTGGATGAAGTGGAGAGGCCCCAACCACCGGCCGCACCGCTTACCGACTCGGATTTGCTGGCCGTAGCCCAGCGCCTGAAGACAGCTCGTTCCCAAGGTCGGCCTGTTATCGTCATGACGGGTGCTCACCTGGTGAAAACGGGCATGGGCCGCTACTTCATCGAGCTTATGGAACAGGGATTGGTGACTCACGTGGCCATGAATGGAGCGACCGCTATTCATGACTATGAGTTGGCTCGTATCGGTGCCACTACCGAAAGCGTGGAACGGTATATTCGGGAAGGCCAGTTTGGTCTTTGGACCGAGACTGGGGCACTCAACGACGCTGCGAAGGAAGCTGCGGACGAGGATTTGGGCTATGGTGAAGTGCTGGGCCGTACCATCTGCCAATCCGACTTCCCGCACCGCGATGTCAGTATCGTAGGTGCAGCCTATCGGTTAGGGATTCCGGCTACCATTCACGTAGCTGTGGGCCAGGACATCATTCATGAGCATCCCAACTGCGATGGTGGTGCTTTGGGAACGGCGAGCTATACTGATTTCCTGATTTTTACTCGGTCTGTGCAGGATCTCGAGGGCGGAGTGCTGCTGAACATCGGCACAGCGGTGATGGGGCCAGAGGTCTATCTCAAGGCACTGTCGATGGCTCGGAATGTGGCTCATCAGCGGGGCGAGTCAATCCGTCATTTCACCACAGCGGTTTTTGACATCCAACCTGTATCGAGCCGGGATTTTTCCGGCGTGCCAGCAAAGAGCGACCCGGAGTACTATCACCGTTTCTACAAGACCATTCTTGTGCGGACCGTGAAGGATGGCGGCGAGAGTTTTTACATTCAAGGTGAGCATCAACGAACCATCCCGTCCCTGTGGTGGCATGTGCTGCATGAATCGAAGGGGGATGCGCGTTGAACAGCCAGTGGTTAGACAGCATACTCAAGGCTGTGCCTACTTTGCGAGTGGCCGTCGTGGGCGATTTCTTCTTGGACGAATACCTGATGATTGACAGCTCTCGGGATGAGTTATCGCGAGAGACAGGTCTGACTGCCTACCAAGTCGTGGAACGCAGGGCTCTGCCCGGGGCGGCCGGGACGGTGGTTAACAACCTGCAGGCTTTGGGCTGTGGTTCTGTCATGGCTGTGGGCCTGATTGGTGATGATGGTCGCGGTCTAGAGCTGAGCCGCGGCCTCGAAATGGCTGGCACCGACACGGAGTATCTGCTGAAGTCTCCAGAACGCGCTACGCCGACTTATACTAAGCCCATGCGGGATGAAGGCGGCACCCAGCGCGAGCTCAACCGTCTGGACATCAAAAATTGGAGTCCGACTCCTCAGGGTCTAGAGGCGCGGATCATTGAGATCTTGAACTACCTGCAAAACCATGTGGATGCCATTATCATCGCTGATCAAGTAGAGGAAGAAGGTTGCGGGGTCATTACTCGGTCCGTGAGAGATCATCTGGCAGACAGCGTCAAAGAGTACGGTACGGCACCAGTTTTCGTCGACTCTCGCAGTCATATGGGGGAGTATCGCCATGTGATCCTGAAACCCAATGAAGCGGAAGCTCGTTGGGCTGTCGGATCGACCCCCGGCGACACCGTGTCCATTCGAGAAATCGGTCGGCGTCTGCAGAGGCAGACCCATCGACCCGTGTTTCTGACGCGGGGCGAAAAGGGTCAGCTGGTGTTTTCCCGTGATGCTGTTTGGGAGGTGGATTGCCTGCCGGCAGCCGGGCCAGTTGACATTGTGGGAGCGGGCGACAGTACTATGGCAGGGATCGTAACGGCTCACTGCGCCGGCCTGCCGCTGCCCGAGTGCGCGCTGTTCGGGAATCTGGTGGCATCGGTGACCGTGACGAAATTGGGGACTACCGGTACGGCCTCGCCAGCGGAACTGCAGGAACGAATGGTGCAGTACGCTGGCCAGAAACTTATCCGGAGGGATGACGAATGAACACAATGACGCCGCGAGAGCGAGCAGCACTAGCGCTTGACCGCAGACAGCCAGATAGCGTACCCACGTTTGAACTCGAGTTTCAGCTATCCGATGAGATGTTTGGGCGGCCCTTTCTCACCCATAGGGACCTCAAGGATAAGAGCGCTGCCGAACGGGATCGGCTGATCAAAGAGAATGCGGAGTTTATGATCCAAGTGTATGACGCGCTTGAGTACTCCATAATTCCTGTCCACTACCTGGACATGGACGGCATCAAAGCAACGGCACGCCAC
>SLOG01000267.1 GCA_007132635.1 Limnochordia bacterium | reverse complement strand
TTTTCGAGATTTGCTTTCACGGTATCGATATTGCGCGCTTTCTCTTTCAGAGAAATGACCTCTCCAGGAGAAACCTGATAGGACGGAATGTCCATCTTACGTCCGTCAATCAGCACATGCCCATGCATGACGAACTGCCGGGCCTGAGCTCGGCTTGCGCCAATACCAAGACGGAATACTACGTTATCCAAACGGCATTCCAGCATTTGAAGCAGAACCTCACCCGTTACCCCGCGCACTTTAGCGGCTTTGCGAAAATAGTTCTCCATCTGTCGCTCTAAGATCCCGTAAACACGGCGAACCTTCTGCTTCTCCCGCAGCTGCAGGGCATACTCGGAAGGCTTCCTCATACGCCCTTGGCCATGCTGACCAGGTGCGTAACTTCGGCGATCATAGGCACACTTTGCGGTATAACAGCGATCTCCCTTGAGGTAGAGTTTTTGACCCTCCCGTCGGCAGAGACGGCAAACCGCACCAGTATATCTAGCCATTCATTGTCACCTCCACGATTAAACTCGCCGCCGTTTCGGCGGACGACATCCATTATGAGGAATCGGGGTTACGTCTTTGATAACACTAACTTCGATTCCCGCAGCCTGAAGAGAACGAATGGCCGCTTCTCGACCAGCCCCCGGCCCTTTGACAAACACCCGTACCTCGCGCAGCCCATGCTCTGCAGCTGTCTTAGCACACGACTCCGCCGCCATACCTGCGGCAAACGGTGTGCCTTTGCGAGAACCCTTGAACCCCATATGCCCAGCACTAGCCCAAGAAATCACATTCCCCTGCAAGTCGCTGATTGATATGATCGTATTGTTAAATGTCGACCGAATGTGAGCAACGCCGCTTTGAATGTTTTTCCGTTCTCGCCGTCGTGGTCGCTGCCCTTTACGTGGTCTTGCCATCTAGCTACTCCCCCTCTCAGTCTCGCGTCTACCGTTTCTTACCGGCGACGCGTTTCGGTCCCTTACGTGTCCGAGCATTTGTCTTTGTTCGCTGCCCGCGCACCGGGAGTCCCCGTCGATGCCGGATGCCGCGATAGCATCCAATGTCCCGCAGCCGTTTAAGGTTCATGGTGATCTCTCGCCGCAGATCACCTTCGACTACGATCTGACGTTCAATGATTTCACGAAGCTTGTTTACCTCGTCCTCTGTCAGGTCCCGTATGCGAGTATCAGCGTTAATCTCGCAAAGTCCGATGATTTTCAGCGCTGTCGAACGTCCTATGCCGAAAATATAGGTAAGGCCTATTTCCACTCGCTTATCCCGGGGTAAGTCAACTCCAGCGATTCTTGCCATGCGTAAAACACCTCCTCAGTGTCTTTATCCCTGCCGCTGCTTATGCTTAGGGTTATCGCAGATGATCATTACATTGCCTTTACGGCGGATAACCTTGCACTTCTCACACATCGGCTTTACAGAAGGTCTCACCTTCATAAGTTTCTGCCCCCCTAGCCGTGCTCCTATTTCTTCCGGTAGATAATGCGGCCTCTACTAAGATCGTAAGGAGACAACTCCACTGTCACTTTGTCTCCAGGAAGAATCCTAATAAAGTGCATTCGCATCTTCCCCGAGATATGGGCCAGCACTTTGTGTCCGTTCTCCAATTCCACACGAAACATTGCATTTGGAAGAGGTTCTACAACGGTACCCTCAACTTCAATCACTTCTTCTTTTGCCATTGCCTGACGAACCCTCCTCTCGTCCTTGACCACTCAGCACTTCGTATTCCCGAATCGCACTGCTAAGGCGCTTATTTGAAGCCAGTCCATGCTCTCGAATATCTTTCTGCACGTCGACGGCCACTTTTTGATGCACGATCAGGTGCTTAAGGTTCTTCCGTTTAGGTGCCTCGACCTTACGAAAGTGGCCATCTGCCACTGTCACATGGTTGTCATCCAATATGCCTACGACCAGATACTTTCTGTTGCAGTCACGACCGGCCCGAGAAGTCACCAACTGGCCAATGCTGATACGTCCCACACTATCCCTCCTACAGCACTGTCAGAATCACTGGGCCTTCTTCAGTCACAGCGATAGTGTGCTCAAAGTGCGCTGACAAGGATTGATCCACAGTGACCGCAGTCCAGTTGTCGGACAGAACTCTGACCGAAGCCCGACCCGCGTTAACCATTGGCTCCAAGGCCAGTGTCATACCTGCCTTTAACCGAGGGCCGCGGCCAGGGACACCGAAGTTCGGGATCTGAGGAGCCTCATGCATGCTGCGTCCGATTCCGTGTCCAACAAATTCGCGCACAACGGAAAAACCACTGCTCTCCACCCACTGCTGCACTGCGTGAGAAATATCCGAAAGACGGTTGCCAATCCGTGCCTGTTCGATGCCGCGAAAAAGTGCTTCCTTTCCCACTGCAAGAAGACTCTCGGCAGCCTCATCGACAGATCCCACAGGATAAGTCCATGCCGCGTCTCCGCAGAATCCATCGACAAATGCACCAATGTCCACCCCTAGGATGGCGCCTTCTTCCAGAGGCGTATCATTGGGGATACCGTGTACCACCACTTCATTCACCGATGCGCAGATGGTCGCTGGATAGCCATGGTATCCCTTAAAAGCGGGTTTCGCGTTTTCATCCAAGAGAA
This sequence comes from Limnochordia bacterium, assembly GCA_007132635.1. Lineage (GTDB taxonomy): Bacteria > Bacillota > Limnochordia > Darwinibacteriales > SLO01 > SLOG01. The sequence continues at coordinate 10,547 of SLOG01000267.1, read as the reverse complement.
AGTCTTCTACTAGTCGATCGATTTCTCCTGTTGTAATACCGGGTTTCACGTGCTCCGCCACTAGTTCGTGGGCTCGCGCAACTAATTGACCAGCTCGTCTCATGGCACGTATCTCTTCCGACGATTTTAGAATTATCATCATCAACTACCTACGCAGGGGATGCTTTGGAGATTTGCCAAAACCTCTTTGACATCCTGAAACACGTCGTCAATCGGCCGATCACCATCTACACTATACAGCCTTCCACTCTGTGCATAGTAATGCACTACAGGATGGGTCTGCAGCATATACACCTTTAGCCGCTGACGAGCCGTGCTTTCCGTGTCATCGGCCCTTCGATACAGCTCTCCGCCACATCGGTCACAAATGCCCTCCACTTGGGTTCGGTAATAGGTCAAGTGATAGGTAATCCCACATTGGCGGCACATGCGCCGCTGAGCGATACGACCTATGGCCTCTGGCTCACTTATGCGGATATCGAAAGCAAGATCGAGAGCCATGGCTTCCCGCTGCAGTGCAGCATCCAGATTCTCGGCCTGTTTCACAGTGCGCGGATACCCATCCAAAATCCAGCCACCCTGGCAATCATCCTGAACTAGGCGTTCACGGACAATGTCTACGGCCAGATGGTCAGGAATCAGATTTCCTTTGGAGATATATCCGTTAACTTCCATCCCTAACGATGACTTTGAAGCTATCACTGAACGGATGATACTCCCCGTGGAAATATGTGGGATGGAGTACTCAGCGGCGATTCGCTCTCCTTGGGTTCCTTTTCCTGCACCGGGTAGTCCTAAAAGAACCAAGCGCACTGTCGATTCCCTCCTCTTATTTTAAAAACCCTTCGTAGTGCCGCAAGAGCAGGTGCGACTCGATCTGCTTCATCGTATCTAATGCTACACCAACAACGATGAGAAGACCGGTTCCTCCGAAATACAAGAAGGTCTGGGGAATCTGAGTGACGCCAGCCACTATAAACGGTAGGATAGCAATAGTCGCCAAAAATACAGCTCCGGGCAAAGTGATCCGAGTCAGTACCCGATCAAGATACTCCGTTGTCGGCCTTCCTGGACGCAGTCCTGGTATAAAGCCTCCATTCTTCTTCATGTTATCGGCTACATCGGCCGGGTTAAAGGTCACAGCCGTGTAGAAATACGTGAAGAAGATAACCAAAAGCGCATAGATGGCATTATATCCTAACGATCCATAGCCGATCCAGCGTTCCATTACCCCAAACGCGGGGATAAACTGCGCAATAGTCAGTGGAAACGTAAGCACTGACGAAGCAAAAATGACCGGTATGACTCCAGCTTGGTTAACCCGCAGAGGAATATGCGTCGTCTGACCACCGTACATTCTGCGGCCAACAACACGCTTTGCATACTGAACTGGAATCCGGCGTTGTCCCTGCTGAACCATAACTATACCAGCAATGACAGCCACGCCAAGCAAACCAAACACAACCAGGCTAAAGACATTGATGCCGCCTTCGCCCACAGCGCGAACGGCATTGATTGCTCCGGTGGGGATTCGAGCAACTATACCAACGAAAATGAGCATGGAGATACCATTTCCAATGCCGTTCTCCGAGATCTTCTCACCCAACCACATAAGAAAAGCAGTCCCGGCAGTCAAAGTCACTACGATCAGCGCTAGGTTGAACACGCTAGGATTCGGAACAACTCCCCAATTACGAGCCATCATCGTAATTCCAAATGCCTGAATGACTCCCAAGCCGACAGTGCCGTAGCGGGTATATTGCGCCAGCTTCTTGCGGCCTTCCCCGCCTTCCTTCTGCAGCTGTTCAAAATGCGGAACAACTACGGTAAGCAGCTGCATGATGATAGATGCTGTAATGTACGGGTTAACTCCCATGGCAAAGACAGTAAAACGCCCTAACGCTCCACCAGTAAAGAGATCAAGAAACCCGAAGATATTTCCTCCATCGACCCCTAGCTGCTGAGCCAGCGCCGCAGCATCGACTCCTGGAACTGGTACAAAAGCACCAATTCGAGCTACTGCTAACAGAGCAAACGTATACATAAGCTTCTTGCGCAAATCGGGGATCCGAAAGGCATTCCTCAGTGCTTCCAGCAATTTAGATCACCTCAACCTTGCCGCCAGCTTCTTCAATCTTAGCTGCCGCCGATTTTGTAAAACCGTGCGCTCTGATCGTGAGGCCGTGCTGAAGCTCCCCCTTACCTAGAATTCGCACTCCATCGTATACCTTTTTAATTACTCCCGTCTCCTGAAGAAGCTCGGGCGTAACAACTGTCCCAGACTCAAACCTGTTAAGCTTCTCGACATTCACTTCCGCGTACTTCTTCTGAAAAATGTTTGTAAACCCACGCTTCGGCAGTCTCCTCTGCAGCGGGGTCTGACCACCCTCAAAGTACGCGCCTTTGCCACCGCCGGACCGAGCCTTCTGTCCTTTATGACCGCGTCCAGAGGTCTTGCCTATCCCTGAACCAATCCCCCGGCCTACACGTTTGCGGCTGGTGCGGCTGTTTTCTCCAGGCGTCAATTCATGAATCCGCACACCATCACCCCCTACTCGTTCACTTCTTCCACTGATAGCAAATGCCGTACTTTGTACACCATCCCGCGGACCGCAGGATTATCCGGTTTCAACACAGTACGGTTGAGTTTGCGCAGACCCAAGGCCTTGATGGTATCTTTCTGGTCTTGGGCATACCCAATACTGCTCTTCTTCCATGTAATCTTGAGCTTCTCTGCCACTCTCTCCGCCTCCTAACCCAAAATCTCTGCGGGATCTTTGCCTCGAAGACGCGCCACATGTTCTACAGTCCTTAGACTTGCGAGGCCCTTCATAGTTGCCCGCACCACATTGATGGGGTTGGAGGAGCCAAGGGATTTGGTAAGGATGTCCCTAACTCCTGCTAGCTCTAAAACAGCACGAACCGGACCACCAGCGATAACGCCTGTCCCCTCAGAAGCTGGCTTCAATAGCACCTGTGCTCCGCTGAACCGCTCGTTAACTACATGAGGAATGGTCGTACCAGTGATCGGGACTTCAATCATGTTCTTCTTGGCATTATCTACGCCTTTGCGGATGGCGTCCGACACTTCTTTTGCCTTGCCGAGACCAGCACCAACTCGCCCGCGTCCATCGCCAACAACCACTAGTGCACTAAACGAACGAGTTCGACCACCTTTTACAGTCTTGGAAACAGGATTGATGCTGACTAATCGTTCTTGGAGATCACTTCCATTGGCTTCGTTTTTCTTTGCCAAGCTGTTTTCCCTCCCTCTCTAGAAGTCTAGGCCACCTTCACGAGCACCTTCGGCCAATGCCGCAATTCGCCCGTGATACAGATTGCCGCCTCTATCATAAACTACCTTCGATATGCCTTTTTCCTTGGCTCTGCTGGCGATTAAAGCCCCTACCTCTTTGGCGGCAGCCCTGTCTTTGGTGCTGCTTAGTTTGCCTCGCAGTACCGATTCATCGGTAGACGCTGCTGCGAGGGTAACACCTTTGGTATCATCAATAATCTGCGCATGCATGTGGCTGAGGCTTCGATATACGGAAAGCCTAGGACGATCCTCGGTACCCTTAACTCGGTTGCGGATGCGCTGATGACGTCGGGCACGAGCCTGTCGTCTGCTTAGTTTAGCCATCTAACTCACCACCTCAAATGAACTACTTGGCAGCTTTACCTGCCTTACCTGCTTTTCTGCGAACATGTTCTCCCTCGTAGCGGATTCCTTTTCCTAGATACGGCTCCGGCGGCCGTTTCCCACGAATCTCAGCAGCCAATTGACCTACTGCCTGTTTGTCAATGCCTTTGACCGAAATCCTGGTAGGCGCAGGCACATCTATTTCAAGGTCCCTGCCTGGATCTATCTCCACCGGGTGGGAGTATCCCAGAGCCAAAACCAGCTTACTGCCCTGCTTTGAGGCCCGATAACCAACACCGTTGATCTGCAGATCACGTTGAAATCCCTTCGTCACGCCCTCAACCATATTAGCGACCAGGCTGCGAGTCAGCCCATGAAGCGCTCGATGTTTCTTCTCCTCCGATGGCCGAACTACAGTCACATATCCATCCGTGATGTTAACCTGCATCTCTTCATGAACTCTCTGTTTGAGTTCACCCTTGGGACCTTTTACAGTCACAACGTTACCCTGCAGCGAAACCTCAACACCTTGTGGGATTTCGATAGGTTTTTTGCCAATTCTCGACACAGCTATCCCCCCTTCACCTCAACTACCAGACGTAACAAACGACCTCGCCGCCAACCTGCTGCTTGCGAGCGGTCTTATCCGACATAACTCCTTTGGATGTAGATAGTATAGCCACTCCGATACCGCCCAATACTCGAGGTACTTCATTCTTGTTAGCGTAAACTCGCAGGCCTGGCTTACTGATGCGTTTGATTCCAGAGATGACACGTTCTTTCTGCATCCCGTATTTCAGATAAACCCGCAGCGAACCCTGCAGCTTGTCATCAATAACCTTGTATTCCCGGATATACCCTTCATCCTTGAGTATCTTTGCAAGCTCGACCTTAAAGTTGGATGCTGGGATATCTACGTGTTCATGTCGAACAGAGCTTGCGTTTCTTATCCGTGTAAGCATATCCGCAATAGGATCGGTCATAACCATGCGGGAAACCTCCTTTCAAACCTAAGGCAAGACCCCTTACCAACTTGCCTTGGTAACACCGGGAATCTCTCCTTGGTGAGCTAGCTTGCGGAAACACACGCGACAAAGCCTAAATCGACGCATGTAGCCGCGTGGACGACCACAAACCTGGCAGCGGTTGACCCGTCGTGAAGAAAACTTCGGTTCTTGCTGCGCTCGGTAAATCATGGATTTCTTCGCCACGATATCTCTCCTTTCAATTTCTAAACGGAACACCCATAGCCTTAAGGAGTTCGAAAGCCTCCTCATCAGTTTCAGCAGTGGTTACTACGATAACTTCGAGTCCGCGCAGCTTGTCAATTTTGTCATAGTCAATCTCAGGAAAAATCAGCTGCTCCCGCACACCCAAACTGTAGTTTCCACGCCCATCAAACGACCGGGGTGATACGCCGCTGAAATCTCGGATTCGCGGGAGTGCCACGTTGATCAAGCGGTCCATGAACTCCCACATCTTTTCACCGCGGAGAGTAACCTTACAGCCAATACTCATGCCTTCGCGAAGCTTAAACGCTGCGATGGATTTCTTCGCCTTAGTCACGATGGCCTTTTGGCCGGTAATCGTCTCGATATCACGCACCGCTGCGTCCAAAGCCTTAGGATCAGCTACGGCTTCTCCGACGCCCACGTTAACGACTATTTTTTCAATTCTCGGTACCTGCATCACGTTGCTGTACCCAAAGCGCTCTCTAAGAGCCGGTACCATTTCATTGCGGTACATCTCTTTCAGTCGTGCCACCAACTATTCCTCCTTTCTCTGCTGCTTTTGCTAGTCGATCGCCTTTTCACACCGTCTGCAGACACGCGTAACACCACTCGCGCTGCGCTCGCGGCGATACCGAGAGGCTTTATTACAGCTGGGGCAGACCAATGCAACATTTGACGAATCTATAGGGCCTGGCCCTTCCACAACGCCGCCCTGGGGATTCGTCCGAGTCGGACGAGCGTGTCGTTTCTGCACGTTCATTCCGTCCACATAGACCTGACCCTTCTTCGGATTGACCTCAAGGATCTTCCCGGTCTTGCCGCGGTCTTCGCCGTGAAGGATCTTCACTTGGTCACCACGTTTAACGTGAATCTTTCCCATGCCTCATCCTCCTCTCTTACAGAACCTCAGGAGCGAGAGATACGATCTTCATGAAATCCTTCTCACGCAGTTCTCGGGCAACTGGACCGAAAATCCGCGTTCCCCGGGGATTGTTCTGATCATTAATGATTACAGCCGCATTCTCATCAAAACGAATATAGGAACCATCTTTACGCCGAGTTTCCTTGCGCGTCCGGACAACCACTGCACGTACAATCTCGCCCTTCTTAACCATGCCGCCGGGCGAAGCGTGTTTCACCGTAGCAATGATCGTTTCCCCGGTGCGGGCATAACGTCGCTTCGAGCCTCCGGGCACTCGAATACACAAAAGCTCTCGTGCTCCCGTATTGTCAGCAACCTTAAGTCGGCTCTCCTGCTGGATCATGACAGCTCCTCCTTCCCGTATAAATTCTGCAGATATCTTGTCTAGCGAGCCTTCTCAATGACTTCGGTGACTCGCCAGCGTTTATCCTTACTCAACGGTCGAGTTTCCATAATCCGAACGCGATCCCCAACACTGCAAGTGTTTGCCTCATCGTGTGCCTTAAATCTCATGGTGCGGCGGGTAATCTTACCATACAAGGGGTGACTGACTCTTCGCTCGACAGCCACAACAACGGTCTTCTCCATCTTATCGCTCACAACAGAACCGATTCGGGTTCTGCGCTGTTTGCGTTCCTCAGCAGCCATGTGTGTTCCTCCCTTCCCGTTCTAGCCACAAACCGTCAAGCTCGTTTAATCTCAAGCTCTCGTTCACGCATAACGGTCTTGACCCTAGCGATATCTTTCCTAACATTGCGCACTCGCATCGGATTGTCCAGCTGCCCAGTGGCCAGCTGAAACCGCAGGTTAAAGAGCTCTTCTTTTAGCTCAGCCAAAGTTCGTGTCAACTCGTCCTGCGAAAGCTCGCGAATCTTCTCAGCGTTCATGCGTCACCACCTGCCGCACTCCATTTTACAAACTTGCACTTCACGGGAAGCTTATTGGCTGCCAGACGCATTGCTTCTCGAGCAGTCTCTTCCTCAACTCCAGCAATCTCAAACATAATCCGTCCGGGCTTCACAACGGCTACCCAGAATTCGGGGGCACCCTTACCAGAACCCATGCGTACTTCCGCTGGTTTCTGGGTTACAGGCTTATGTGGGAAAATCCGAATCCAGACTTTTCCTCCCCTTTTGATATGACGAGTCATGGCGATACGAGCCGCCTCGATCTGCGTATTGGTTATCCAACCAGGTTCAAGAGTCTGCAGGCCGTACTCGCCAAAACTGATGCTGTGTCCACGTTGGGCCATGCCTGTCATGCGTCCGCGAAACACCCTTCGATACTTGACGCGCTTTGGTACCAGCATCCTATTTACCCCCTTTTACCTGCTGTTTCGCCTTCTGGGGTAACACTTCCCCTTTGTATATCCACACTTTGACACCAATCTGACCAAAGGTTGTGGAGGCCTCAGCAAGACCGTAATCGATGTCTGCCCGCAGGGTATGCAGCGGCACGTTCCCTTCAGGATTCCACTCAGTTCGAGCAATCTCTGCCCCGCCGAGACGACCCGCTACAGCGACTTTGATACCCTTAGCCCCAAAGCGAAGCGTCCGCTGTTGAGCTTGACGCATCGCCCGTCGAAAGGAAACACGTCTTTCTAATTGGAAGGCAATGTTCTCTGCCACCAATTGAGCGTCCAACTCCGGCTGCTTAATCTCAACAATGTTAATTTGAATCTGCCGCCCAGTCATGGATTCCAAGTCTTTGCGGAGCTTATCGACTTCGGTTCCACCTTTTCCGATGACCATACCCGGCCGTCCGGTGTTAACAGTCACCTTAGCCCGGTTAGCCGCTCGTTCAATCTCGATTCTAGAGACACCAGCACTGAAAAAGCGTTGTTTGATAAGTTTGCGGATTTTCAAGTCTTCGTGGAGGAAATCCGCGTAGCTCCGCTTATTAGCGTACCATTTGCTCTCCCAGTCTTTGATGATTCCTAGCCTAAACCCTATTGGGTGTACTTTTTGGCCCACGTAAGCTATACCTCCCTTTCATCCAGAATCACAGTAATGTGACTCGTGCGTTTCCGAACGCGGTCTGCCATGCCCCTTGCTCGAGGTCGTATCCGTTTCAGAGTCGGCCCCTGATCTACATAACACTCCGACACGTACAGCGAATCTGCGTCCATATCATGATTGTTCTCCGCATTGGCCGCCGCGCTTCGGATCACCTTTTCCACAACATTCGATGCCGCGCGGGGCGTGAATTGAAGAATCGCTAGCGCCTCATCAACGTCTTTTCCGCGCACCAAGTCCACTACCACACGGGCTTTGCGCGGGGACATGCGTATATAGCGTGCAATCGCTTTAGCCTGCATTTTCTATCCCCCAATCTATCCTAACGGCCGGACGTCCTTTCGCTCGATGCGTGTCCACGGAAAGTCCGGGTGGGAGCGAATTCACCGAGTTTGTGCCCGACCATTTCTTCTGTGATATAAACAGGTACGTGTTTCCGTCCGTCATGAATCGCTATTGTGTGTCCGACCATGTCCGGAAAAATCGTGGAACGTCGTGACCATGTTTTGATAACACGCTTCTCGCCCTTTTCGTTGAGCACCTGAACCTTCTTCAGCAGATGATCATCGGCGAAGGGCCCTTTTTTCAACGATCTGCTCACTGCATGCACCTCCTATTGGAGAACCAATTATGGTTTTCTCCTTCTCACAATCATCCGATCACTGAGCTTCTTCTTCCTGGTCTTAGCGCCCAAAGTCGGCTTACCCCAAGGAGTCAGCGGCCCAGGGTGCCCAATCGGTGCTTTGCCTTCGCCACCACCATGCGGATGGTCGACGGGATTCATGGCAACCCCTCGTACGTGGGGCCTTTGACCTAGATGCCGCGAGCGCCCAGCTTTACCGATAACAACGTTCTCGTGGTCAACATTGCCAACTTGACCCAAGGTAGCTCGGCAGTTCATGTGAACTCGCCGCATCTCGCCAGACGGCAGACGAAGTGTGACGGAACTGCCTTCTTTAGCCATGATCTGCGCACTGCCTCCGGCCGAACGGACCATCTGGCCGCCTTTGCCGGGCTGCAGCTCGATATTGTGTACGATGGAACCATTCGGTATGTTGGCCAGCGGCAACGCATTACCAACTCGGATGTCTGAATTGGGACCAGATTCTATAACATCCCCGACACGGATCCCGTTAGGAGCCAAAATATAGCGTTTTTCGCCGTCCAAATAGTGCAGTAGAGCGATTCTAGCAGATCGATTTGGATCGTACTCGATAGCCGCCACCTTGGCCGGCACATTATCCTTGTTTCGCTTGAAGTCAATTAACCGGTAACTTCGCTTGTGTCCGCCGCCCCTGTGTCGAATCGTCATGCGGCCCTGCGCATTTCGACCACCCGATTTGCTTAGCGGGGCAAGCAGGGACTTTTCTGGCTCAGTCTTCGTTACCTCATCGAACGCCGACACTGTCATGGAGCGCCGACCTGGCGATGTAGGCCGATACTTTTTGATGGCCAATATCTTCCCCTCCTTACACTCCTTCGAAAATTTCGATGCGCGAGCCCTCAGCAAGAGTTACTATTGCTTTCTTCCAATCAGGCCGACGTCCCTCACTGCGTCCCATACGCCGCACCTTCCCGGTAACGTTAGCGGTCGTGACCTTGAGCACTTTTACTTTGAAAATTTCCTCTACAGCCTGCTTGATCTGGGTTTTGTTGGCCTCTTTGTGCACTCGAAAAGAGTACTTGTTGTCAGCCATTTGGTCGGTGCTTTTTTCCGTCACGAGCGGCTTAACGATCACGTCGCGAGCATCCATCAGGCAAGCACCTCCTCTAACTTAGCTACTGCATCCTTCGTAATTACCAAGTTCTCATGATTCAGCAGGTCATAGACATTCAGGCCAAGACTCTTGGATACCAAAACCCCCGGTATGTTTCGGGCAGCTCGATCAATTCTCTCATCCCAGTCCGCCAAAACAACGATGGGTTTCTTCGCCGCCTTAACAGCGCTTAGAATACCTACCATCGTGCGAGTCTTTGCTTCGTTCAACACAAGTTCATCCAGCACCACAATACTGCCGTCTGCCACCTTTGAGGACAATGCAGACCTCAACGCGGCCCGGCGTGCTTTTTTGGGCATGCGGTATGAATAATCCCGTGGGCTCGGCCCAAAAATCGTTCCGCCGCCTACCCAGAGGGGCGACCGGATACTTCCAACGCGGGCGCGCCCTGTCCCTTTCTGTCTCCAAGGCTTACGTCCGCCACCGCTAACCTGCGTTCGGTTTTTCGTGGCCGCCGTGCCTCGTCTGCGGTTGGCCTGCTGGTTGACAACCACTTGATGCAGAAGGGATTTGTTGACTTCTGCGCCGAATACGGTCTCGTTGAGTTCGATTTCCCCAACCTGTCGGCCTTCAATATTATAAACCGCCACCTTTGGCATGGTTGCAGCCTCCTCTCTACCAATATGCTTTTACTTTGCCTGCGCGCGAACAGACTCGCGAACCTCGACAAAACTTCCTTTTGCACCAGGAACAGCGCCCTTAATCAAAAGGAGATTCCTTTCGGAGTCCACTTTTATCACTTCTAGAGAAAGCACAGTGCGCCGCTTACCGCCCATCCGTCCTGGCAGCCTTCTGCCTTTGAAGACACGAGCTGGATCCACGGAGTTTAGGGAACCCGGCGATCTATGGTAATGGGATCCGTGAGTCATCGGTCCTCGAGAAAAACCGTGCCGTTTGATGGATCCTTGAAAGCCCTTGCCGCGGCTGATACCTGTTACATCAACTATCTCTCCGGCAGCA
>SLOG01000319.1 GCA_007132635.1 Limnochordia bacterium | reverse complement strand
GCTCAGCGCAAACCCAGTTTGACCAAGTCTGAACAGACGGTGGCGCAGTTCATTCAGGAGAATATGCACGAAATCGTCCTGATGCCGTTGCAGGTACTTGCCAAAAACTGTGAGACTAGTGAGGCGACGGTTTTGCGGTTCTGCCGCTCTCTAGGTTTCTCAGGCTATCAGGACTTCAAGTCGACGTTGGTAACGCAGCTCGTCGCTGCCGGCAACACCATCGACCAAGAATTCTCGTCGGCGGGGGTCTTCTCCCAAAAAATCGATGTTTTCGCTAAGACGTTGGTAGCAGATATAACCAGTACATTGGCAAACCTTGAAGAATCCGCCCTGATAGGTGTGGCGGATGCTCTCGTCTCCGCGTCGTGCATCGCCACAGTGGCTGTTGCGAGTTCGGCAGGATCGGCGCGGGTGTTTTCTGATTCTTTGATGAGTGTGGGCATTCGCTGCTCGACGTTTTCCGATCGGGTTGAGATTGAGCGCTACACTCGGTTGATGGGGTACGGCGATGTCCTTGTTGGCTTGAGTCACTCGGGGGAGACCGAGGAGATCGTGCATGCGGTACGACGCGCTAAAGAACAGGGTGCGACTACGGTGGCCGTGACCAATTTCGCTCCTTCTGCCCTGGCCGACATGGCCGATTTTGTGCTCTTGACCTCCATGCCTGAATCGTTTTTCCGCAGTTTTTCCTGTATACCAAGCATCACTCAGCTGGCGCTTCTTCAGGTGGTGATAAACTTGGTATCGGACAAGCTGGGTGGCACAGGAACTCCCTGAGGTCTTGATCTGCTGCCTGCATAGAGAAAGGACCCCTCGCTGGTTTTTCGAAGAGGTCCTTCATGGCTATCAGATGTATTCAAAGCGCACAGGAACTAACTCAAGGCTAATGCGTTGCCGCTTGTTCGCCAGCGATTTTCCCGAATACGATGGCATCGGTAATGGCAGCTCCGCTGCTCGGGTAGCGCCCTAAGACGCCTCCGGTTGGTACGCCGACAGTTGCCAACACCAGTGGGATACCGTAGAATGGCCCCGTCTCAATGGGCTTCAGGAAATCAGATGCTTTGAAGAGAGCGCTGATCCCGAGTTTGTCTGCGAGTTCGGTCAGTGTGTCAGCGCGCACGACTCTCCGATCAGCTGTGTACGGTTCGATATCTGCCCAGCCTCCTGCCCGCGCAGGGTCGTCACAAATGGCCCATACCATACCATTCTCCTGCATAATGGCTACTTCGTTCATGGCAGGGTGAGGCGCATCTTCGCGGATAAAGCGCTGTCCATGCTGGTTGACGAAGATCAACCAAGGGGGTGTCCCCAGTGCGGGAGCAAATGACGGTTCGAGCATGAAAGCTCCTTGATCCATTCCTACGAGGGCGGCACCGGCTGCCTGTGCCATAAGGATCCCATCCCCCGTCGTCCCAGCTACCGAGATCACGTTGACACGACTGCGAGCGGCCGCGATCTCCGGCAGATACCGGCGCTGAAGCTCCTCGTTGTGTCCGAGCCCTCCAGTTGCCAGAATGACCGCGTTTCCGCGAACGTCGAATTGGTCGTGGTTGTTCTCTGCTTTTACACCAACGACCGCACCGTCTTCCACTATAAGCTCAAAACCTTGCCGGATCAAGGTTCCAATGACTGTGGTTCATCCAGTATGTGAACATGTTGTCCGGGTGATCCTCGATGCCCAATTCCTTCTGGAAGCCTGTCCCAGCAGCGTACAATACACCGCCGATGCCCCCGCCAACTACGATGACATCAGTGTTAAAGTCGTGGGCTGCACCCAAACAGTTCACGCTTAACAGTAGGATCAGAAAAAGCGCCATTCCTAAGCGTTTCACACAAAACCTCCTCTCGAAGAACTGCCCAGACCGTCAACGTATCTGTCAGACAAGATTCCTACGTAAGAAGTCTGATCACCTCCCCTATCATTTTATTCGAGACCATGCGGTCAGAATACTTTTGAAAAGTCCCCTTAGTGTAAAAAAGAAAAGAAACTTCCTTCTTGGGAGCCAAGTGCCAAACAAGCCGTTTACTAATGTCATTTCAGGTGACGGAAAGAAGGTAAGTCACCTCTCCGGGGCGTACTCTGATAGGTGAGACCAGAGGACTATCTGGCAGACTTGGACCTGGAAAAGCGAGGCGAGAAAATGGCGGAAAAGAAAAAACCGAATGTAATCATTATGTACGCCGACGACTTAGGCTATGGCGATGTTGGCTGTTATGGCGGGGTACGCATTCCTACGCCCCATATTGATCGGCTGGCCAAAGACAGCTTGAAGTTTACCGAAGGGTATGCGGCAGCAGCGACCTGTACACCCTCTCGTTACAGCCTTATTACTGGCGAATATCCGTGGCGCAATCCGGGGGCGGCCATTCTGGCCGGGGACGCTCCGCTCATAATTGAGCCGAGTTCGCCTACGATGCCTCGGATGTTTCACGACGCCGGTTACTTCACGGGAATCGTAGGTAAATGGCACTTGGGCTTGGGCAGCGGCGGTTTGGATTGGAATCAGGACATCAATCCCTGTACCTTGGACATAGGGTTTGATTATTCGTACATTTTAGCGGCCACCAACGACCGGGTGCCCTGCGTGTATGTGGAGGGACGGCGTGTCGAAGGGTTGGAACCGGACGATCCGATCGAAGTGACGTATGACCGAGACCGTCCGTTTCCGGGACTTCCAACCGGCATGAACAACCCAGAGCTTCTCCGCATGATGTACAGCCACGGCCATGACATGAGCATTGTCAACGGTGTCAGCCGGATTGGCTATATGCGAGGTGGAGAGGCGGCGCTGTGGGATGACGAGACTATGGCCGATGTCTTTCTTGATAAGGCGGTCGCATTCGTCAAGGATCACTCTGAGGAACCGTTTTTCCTCTACTACCCTTTTCATCAGCCGCATGTACCGCGGATTCCAGGACCGCGTTTTGCCGGCAAGAGCGGCCTCGGGCCCCGCGGGGATGTCATCATGGAAATGGACTGGTGCGTGGGAGAGCTGCTAGATGCCTTGGAAGACCAAGGCCTTCGGGAGGACACCATCGTGATCTTCTCCAGCGACAACGGACCTGTCTTGAACGATGGGTATCACGATCAAGCTGTAGAACTGGTAGGCGATCATCGGCCTGCCGGCGAACTGCGGGGCGGCAAGTACAGCATGTATGACGGTGGCACGCGAGTACCATTTCTGCTGAGCTGGCCCGGCACCGTGGAGCCAGGAGAGTCCGACGCGCTGGTCTGCCACACCGATTTCTATGCTTCTTTTGCCGCGCTGTTGGGGCAGCCGTTAACGCCAGACGCTGCGGTGGACAGCTGTGACGTCTTGGCGGCACTGTTGGGACAAAGCGAGACTGGTCGCACAGAACTCGTAACAGAGGGGACCCAAGCTAGGACCGTGCTGCGGCAAGGCAATTGGGTTTTCATCCCGCCGCATCCAGGTCCTGCTGTAAACACCAATGTCAACATAGAGACGGGTAACTCCCCCG
>SLOG01000235.1 GCA_007132635.1 Limnochordia bacterium | reverse complement strand
CTCAACTGCATGCGGTACCAGCGCCGCGTAGGACCATGCTCCAAATCCGCTGCGGTGTCCTCATTCAGATGCGCTGCCAGTTGCTTCATCCAAGCCCTTTCGCTGGTTGGCGCTGCTGCGATACCGTGATACCATGAAACTCCCGTCAATTCGTCGGAAGACTGCCCGCACAGGGCTGCAAACGGTTCGCTGCAGCAGGTTAAAATCCAATCGCTCTCATGGCTTTCCCCTAACTGCACCGACTCAAACAAAGCGAACGGAACGGGAAGCGCAGCAAGAAGTCTGAATTTGTCCGACATTGTCATGCAAAGCCCTCTCCTCTGCATTCTATAATGCTTAAATAACTTATTTGATTTAAGCCTTCGCTGTCGGTCCTCGAATTCCCTTTTTTGCTTCCTCCGCGTGTCGTTGCGAATTTCTTTTTGATCAGGTACGCGCCCGGTTTTTTTCCAGCGTACCGGGTCCAAAACTAGCGCGCCTTATACAACGCCACCCATGCCGTCGCCACGGCGACAGCAGCCGCCGCGGCACCCACCCATGTCACGTGCAGGATGGATCCGCCTGCGGCCGCTGCTCCTCCAGCTACGGCTCCTAGAGCAAAACCCAACTGCACAAAGGTCCCGTTCAGGCTGAGCAGAATGCCTGCCGCCTCCGGCGCCAACGACACGAGGTTAAAGCTAAACGTTGGTCCCGCCGTCCAAGCAGCCGCCGACCACACAAGCAGCAGAGGAAGAAACAATGCCGGCGCGACCGTTCCGGCGGCAGCCTGCACCAGCACTAACGTAAAACCTTGCAGGAGCATCCCGCCAACCAACGTACGAGGTGCTCCCCACCGATCGGCCAGGGACCCACCCAGCTTCGCTCCCAACACGCTAGCGGCCCCCAACCCCAAAAGAACCCAGCTTACCTCCGTACTCGTGAAAGGAAGTGCCCCAATCAGGAGAGGAGCGATGTAAGTATTTACCGAGGAATAGCTGATGAACATGAACAACGGCATGGCCAAGGTCCAAGCTATTCTCGGGTGTTTCAAGTACGCTAACTGCCGCCCTAGAGAAACAGGCGGTTCTGCTGTCGCTGCCGGCAGAATCCTTGCCGCCGCCAACACAGCAAGCCATGTCAAGACACCAACACCAAGGAACACCACACGCCAATCATAAATGTCCGTTAACAGACGCCCCACCGGAACGGCCAACACCAAGGAGACACTCGCCCCAATCGCGATCGTCGCCAGCGCCCGCGCCCCATGGCCAGCGGGAGCCAACTTGGCCGCTGCCGAGTACGCACACACCGTATAGACTCCCATTCCGATCCCCATGAGACCGCGAGCCACCAACAGCAAGCCGAAACTGGGCAGAAACGCCGTTGCGACAACACCGAAAGCGGCCAGGCTCAGCCCAAGCAGCAGCTGTCTCCGAACATCCCAGCGCGCTGCCGCCATAATCACCAGAGGTGTCCCGAGCGCGCTCGCTAGCGAAAACACGGTGATCAACTGGCCGGCGCTAGCCACCGGAACCCCCAAGGACAAAGCGATCCGATCCAACGTACCTATCGTAATAAACTGAGCCGAACCTAAAAGAAAGCTGATGAAGGCAAACAAGTAGATGGCATTGAATGGTTTCATTAACTCACCGCTTCTCCTCATTAGTTCCTCGTTTTGGCCAAGCAGGTTCATACCCGCAGCCGCCGAACAGTCAGAGCCAAGCACTCCCCGGTATGTTTCTCTGGGAGAAAGAGTTTTCCCTGGCGTGGGGACAAAAAGCCGCCTTTAACGGCGAAGCAAACTGCACGATGCGTTCGGTGGTTCATGCCGTCACTGCGTGGATCGAAATGCTGTACGCTCTGAACGAGGAGTTTGTGAGGATTTGTCGAACAACAGAGTGCGGGTTACGCGCAGGTTCGCTGGGTTTGTAGGGGATTTGTTGAGGTTAAAAGCGAATGCGCAGACTTTCTGTAAGGAGGAACTCCAATGAGACAGCTAGGAATTGCGGTACTTATGGTTCTGGGCCTACTGATGGTTACCGCGTCGTGCTCCGCGCAAGAGGAAATACAAGTTGAGAGCTTCACACACAACAACGTCCTATTCTCGTTTTCCAACGCCGAACTGATTGCCTACCGCGGCGGCCCAGCGTTCTCCGTAGATGTAGAGATTGAGGTACAAACGACGTTCCGGCCTCGTGACGTGCACATTGCCGGTCTGCAGATAAGCTATTTCGGCCTCGGCTTAGGTCATGAACAGCACAGTCGTCCGGTGATGCTGAACTCGTCCACCTTCGGAACCATAATTTACCTCCACCCTGAGTCAGCCACGATCACTGCCGAGGAGAAAGTGTCTGGACCGGTGGGCAGCATCACCATGGAATCGGGTGAAGTACATCGAGGAACAATGCTTTTCGAGCTGAGCCCTGTGTTCGCCTTGATCCACAGTATCGGGCTCGAGGAAAGCACTGGCACAATACGGAAACCCTGGAATGAATACATCGATCTGCCGCCATCGGACATGGACTGGACAAACATCCGCCGCAGCCTCGCGCGGACAGAGATACCCGCCCTCGGCCACATGATGCTTCTAGAGATCATGCAAAAGATGAATGAATTCAACTTGCTGAACGCTCCACTGCGCGACGCCTGGTGAGCTCGATTTGACCAAAGGGCGCAAAAAATCACCAATATTTCCGCTTTCTTATGCCTTCTAAAATCCCCGAACCTGACCACGCCAAGGCGGCTGTTTGTCCGCTGCAAACTCATCCACCCCGGGACCTCCTAACTGTCGCAGACGTCGGATACCATATACATACGTGAACACCAGCAGCCCAAGGGTAAACGGCCACCCCAAAAGGAGGTTGGTCCATGCCAAGCGAGCAATATCCCCGCGGAAATACATCACGAGCTGTATCACCAAGCGAGCAAGGAACAGCCCAGCCCACGCGGCTGTGACACTTTCATAGGCTGGCCTGACATCGTCACGCCAAAACCATTCCAGAGGCCAGCCGCGCGTCAGGTGACTGACCCAGGCAATTAACGGACGCCCCAGCAGGATGCTGACGACCGCCACAAGAGACAGTAACGCGCTGCTAACAAGGCCAGGAACGAAATAGTTTGCTGCGCTGCGGGTCACCAGTGCCAGCAGCGAGGCAATACCCACGCCGAGAAGTCCTCCCAAAGCATAGTACCAGACCTGCCCCCGCAGAACACGGCTCAGTCCGAAAGCACCCGCCAACCCCATAGAAACCAGTACAGCCCACTGCAGACCGAAGCTGGTGTAAACAAATACAAAGACCAGCGGCGGCAGGAGGGCGTCCAGCGTTTTCCCAGACACGACCGAACGAAACTCTTCGTAAAGCTCTTGCAGTCCCATGTAAGACCACCACCTCATCAGACACTCTCGCATGCACCGACAAGCCCAGCGAAACAGCTGTAGATCATGCGTTTTCTATCAGAGTCTCCTTCTTGGAACCTAAAAAGAAGGTCAACCAGTCACCCTT
>SLOG01000247.1 GCA_007132635.1 Limnochordia bacterium | reverse complement strand
CTTTTGGCGGCCCCTTTATTACCGAAGATATGGCCCCGAACCTGCTGATACCGTACTCACAGCTGTGCTCTGGTCCGTCCGTTTTTTCTTTTGACTACACCGGAGCCTTTGCGGGCGACCCGGTCTGTGCAGTCATGGGCCGCGTGGAGCGCGGCCAGCTGGTGACGGAATCGCTGCGCGACATCACAGAGAAACTGGAGCGGACCTGGATCTATTCGTGGCCTTACGGCTACGCGTTTCGGGACTTGGAGATTCCGCCGGGTGAATGGCAGGTCACGCTCTTTGTTTCGGGCAGGTACCGGCAGCAGGTGGGCAAAGCTATGCCCGGTATGGAAGGCTATGCCATGGATCACTGCCGGCGGGACGTAGCGGAGTTGTATTTTGAGCACCTCGGTGCTGTTATCCTGGATTCATTGGGGTCCGTAAACGTGCGCAGTGTCTTCTGTGATTCCATTGAGCTGGAAGGTAACAACTGGACGCCAAGCCTTTTGGAGGAATTCGCCAAACGGCGAGGCTACCAGCTGCAGCCGTACCTGCCGCTCCTCTGGAACCAAGGTCATGGTGCGGCGGACGTTCGACATGATTTCTACCAAACTATGTCAGAATTGACCATCGAAAATTTCTTCGACCCGCTGACCGCATGGTGTGAGGCCCGCGGTGTTCAGTCGAGGGTGCAGGCGCACGGGACGTGGGGTGATATTCTGCGTGCTTACGGTTCGGCCCACATACCTGAAGGGGAGACGTTCGGCGAAGGAGACGTGTATGAAGTCAACACAGTACACCGACGGCTTGCTTCTTCGGCAGCCCATGTGTATGATCGGCCTCTGGTGTCCAATGAATCATTCACATGGCTTCGGATGCCTCGTTTCTTGGTCAATCTGGAGATGATCAAACTGGCGGCAGACGCCATATTCCTAGACGGCATGAACCATATCATCAACCATGGGTACAGCTATTCGCCCGAAGCGGCGGGAGAACCAGGCTGGGTGTTCTACGCGTCATCCATGATTTCTCACACCAATACGTGGTGGCCTTTTTACGCCGATGTGTCGCAGTACATCCATCGTGTGAGCGCGATGCTTCAGCGCGGGCGTAGCGTGGCCGAGGTCGGCATCTATCTGCCGCAGCACGATATTTGGGCCCAAAACCCCATGGCTGAGCTGCACATGAGTATGCGTCTGGAGTCCCATTTCGGCCGAGATGCCCTCACGGCTGTGCAGAAAGCGGGATACTGGTTTGACTTTCTCAATGATGATGCGTTGACGAAGCTGGGCTCGAGTTCAACGCAGGGTCTTCTGCTCCATGGCAATACCTACCGGACGCTGCTGCTTATCGGTGTAGAACGTGTGCCTGAGAGTGTCGCGGAATCCTTAGCGGATTTCGTTCGGCAAGGGGGAACTCTTATCGCCGTCGAGACAATACCCCACTTAGGCTGCGGCTTCCGGAACAGCGAGGCCAAAGCACGTCGTGTGCAGGAACTGATGCAGCCTCTCTTCTCGGATGAGTGGGGGGTCTGGCACTCTGTCGGCAGCGGCCGGACGATACGTGTGGCTGACCGAGACGAGGGGCTTTTGCAGGCGCTGCACCAGGCACAGACGCCGGACTGCTGCGTCAGGAGCCCGCAGAGTACAGTGGGTTACGTTCACCGCCGCGACGGCGAGGAGGAGATCTTTTTCTTGGCCAATGTGTCGCGGGAGCGAGCGCCAGTGGAAGCTGCATTTGCCGCGGTTCCGTCGGGCTGTGTGCTGTTGGATCCTTGGACGGGAACGATCTTTCAGCCACAGGCCGTGACGCGAGAAGGCAGGACGACCACTCTCCGTCTGACCCTTCCGGCGGGTGGGTCCTGCTTTGCCGTCTTCACACCCGTCTTGGGTTTGCCGGTGCCTGCAGGCCTCCCCACTCGTGAAACAGCGGTGACGCTGCCTGCGGACTGGACGCTGACGCTTCCTAGTTTGGGACAGCCCTGGAATATTGGCGAACTGCGGACTTGGGAGACCCTGCCGGAGAGCCGGTACTTCTGTGGCCAGGGAACGTATACGAATCACTTCACTCTGGCATCCAAGAAAGACGGGCGCTATTGGCTGCGTTTCTCGGCTGTTCACGAGGCGGCGGACGTCTGGATTAACGGTATTCGGGCAGGGGCTGTTATCAAACGCCCCTATGAAGTGGACATCACGCGCTGTGTTCGCGAAGGACGCAACGAAGTCGAAGTGCGTGTTGTCAACCTTTGGTTTAACCGTTGTCTCGATCCCGATTTAGCCGAGCCAACAGCAAAGGCGACGTACTCGGAGTACTGGCCGCATTTCACCTCGATTATCGACGAATGGCGTGCCACGCGCCTGTACACGGACCTCGAGCGAGATATGATTGATGAACTGCAGCCCTCGGGTTTGGCTGGCGAAGTGACTGTCGTTTGGGAGGGGAGTTCATCATGCGAGTGACAGTTCTCCAAACGGCAGTGATAGAGAACAGAAGCGCGAATGTAGACAACGCGATGGCACAGATCCGTTCGGTTGCGGCTGCCGACTTGATCGTACTTCCAGAAATGTTTGTGTGCCCATACGTGGTGGAGCGGTTTCCGGACTATGCCGAGGAAGAACCGCCCAGTCACGGCCTGCAGCCACTGGCCTGTCTGGCACGGGAGAAACAGGTTACGATTGTGGCCGGGACGGTCCCCGAGAGGGTCGGTTTGGATATCTTTAACACCTGCTTTGTCTTTGACCCGGCCGGCCGCACTGTTGCGCGGTACCGCAAGACGCATCTCTTCGATGTTGATATTGCTGGTGGACCCTCCGTACGGGAGTCGGACGTCCTGACACCAGGCGGATCGCTGACGTTATTCACCGTTGGGGCGTGGTCAGTAGGGTTGGCCATCTGCTACGACCTGCGTTTTCCCGAACTGTTTCGGGCGTTGGTTATGGCAGGCGCCGATGTCATTATCGTACCTGCGGCCTTCAGCGCGCCGACGGGTGCAGCGCATTGGGCGGATTTACTCAAAGTCCGTGCGGTTGACAACCAAGTCTATGTCGTGGGGGCGGCTCCGGCTCGGGATGATGCGGCCCCGTTTACTGCCTATGGACATTCGATGGTGGTGGACCCCTGGGGGGTTGTGCTGGCAGAGACGGGTTCGGGACCGGCAGCGGTGGCGGCTGAACTTCAGCGGGATCGCCTCGACGATGTGCGTCGCCAGCTTCCGCTCCTCAGCCAGCTGCGGCCAGAGCTGTACGGGAAGGATTTGCGTGACCGGTAGAGAAGTTATGATGCGAGTTTGACATCAGTGCAAATGCGACGATTTTTTACTGGGAGGGAATGAAGATAATGGCAGATGGTAAGAGTTTGACCGTGAATGAGCCGGTTCGGCGACTCAGAGGAGCCATGCCGAAAGTCGGTATTCGGCCGACGATTGACGGAAGGCGGCGAGGAGTGCGTGAGTCCCTAGAAGAACAGACCATGAATATGGCTAAGGCGGCCGCCAAACTGATCACCGATAATCTCAGGCACGCCAACGGAATGCCCGTCGAGTGCGTTATTGCCGACTCATGTATCGGCGGCGTTGCCGAGGCTGCTGAGGCTGAGGAGAAGTTTGCCAATGAGCACGTTGGGGTTTCGCTGACAGTGACTCCCTGTTGGTGCTATGGTTCCGAGACGATGGACATGAACCCGCTGCGGCCCAAGGCTGTATGGGGATTCAACGGTACAGAACGTCCGGGTGCAGTCTATTTGGCTGCTGTATTGGCTGCCCACAACCAGAAAGGCCTGCCGGCATTCTGTATCTACGGTAAGGATGTACAAGACGCTGGCGATACGTCCATCCCCAATGACGTGAAGGACAAGCTCCTGCGTTTTGTCAATGCGGGATTGGCGGTCGCCGAAATGCGGGACAAATCCTACCTGGCCATGGGCAGCGTTTCTATGGGTATCGCCGGTTCCATCGTTGATGCGGATTTCTTTGAGGACTACCTCGGGATGCGTTGCGAATATGTCGACATGACAGAATTCGTTCGCCGCATCAACGAGGGGATTTACGACCCCGAGGAATACGAGCGGGCACTGGCTTGGGTGAAGGAGAACTGCCAAGAAGGTCCAGATAATAACGAGCCCGGCGAACAGCGGACCAGGGAGCAGAAGGACGGAGATTGGGAGTTTGTTGTGAAGATGACGCTCATCGCCCGGGATCTCATGATCGGCAATCCCAAACTTGCCCCCTTGGGATTTGGCGAAGAAGCCTTAGGACATAACGCCATCGCCTCGGGATTCCAGGGCCAGCGCCAGTGGACAGATCACCTCCCCAATGGAGATTTTCTGGAAGCCATGCTGACCTCGTCTTTTGATTGGAACGGGATTCGGGAGCCATTCATCGTGGCTACCGAAAACGACTGCCTCAACGCTACCGCTATGCTCTTCGGTCATCTTCTGACCAAGACAGCGCAGGTGTTTGCCGACGTACGGACGTATTGGAGTCCGGAAGCCGTGGAGCGGGTCACCGGCCATAAACTCCAGGGTGTGGGCGAGAACGGTCTCATCCACCTGATTAACTCCGGCCCAGCAGCTCTTGACGGTACGGGTGAGCAGATGGAGGATGGAAAGCCTGTTATGAAGCCCTTCTGGGAGATTGATCCAGAGGAAGGACAAGCCTGCCTTGATGCTACCCGTTGGTGTCCGGCCAACACGGGCTACTTCCGCGGCGGCGGTTGGTCGTCCAATTTCTTGACCAAAGGCGGCATGCCCGTAACGCTTTCGCGCATTAACTTGATTAAGGGGCTGGGCCCTGTACTCCACATTGCCGAAGGCTACACTGTGGAACTCCCTGCCGATGTGCATGAAACGCTCAACCAACGAACGGATCCCACCTGGCCGACGACTTGGTTTGCTCCGACCCTCACGGGGAAAGGCTCCTTCACCGATGTGTATTCTGTCATGGCCAACTGGGGCGCCAACCACGGCTCCTTCAGCTATGGACATGTGGGAGCGGATTTAATTACGCTGGCGTCCATGCTGCGTATTCCTGTGTGTATGCATAACGTACCCGAATCGCGGATATTCCGGCCGAGTACTTGGGCGGCCTTCGGGACGTCGGATTCGGAATCGGCAGACTATCGGGCCTGTGAGAATTTCGGCCCTCTGTACGAGAAATAGTTTCCTGTGTTCTATGTAAGGAAGGGTGTCAGTGTGCTGCTGGCCCCTTCTTTCCTTTCTTTAAGACACTATCTTTCGACAATCCTTGAATTGAGGTGAAACGGATGCGCACGCGTCCTCTGGGTCGTACCGGTCTTGACATCAGTGAATTGTCCCTAGGTGGTCTGTTCGTGGCTTCGTTTGCCGCCGAGCAAGCGGAAGCTAACCGTGTTGTGCAGCGAGCAGTAGAGCTGGGTGTTAACTATATCGATACAGCCCCAAATTATGGCAACAGCGAAGAGGCTTTGGGCAAGGCTTTGGCTAGTGTGCACGAACCCGTTGTTCTCTCAACCAAACTAGGTGGCCGGCCGCAGCCCTTCGATCCGAAGGACCCCGAACAGCTGCGCGGTTCCGTGAAAGAGAGTCTGCGTCTGCTGGGGCGAGAGTCCATCGAAATCCTGATGATCCATGAACCAGACCGTCCCGGCCAGTACGACTGGTGGTCCGACCGGATCGGTTTTTCGGGTCCGGTGTTGGATGTGCTCCAAGACCTAAAAAACGAAGGCCTCGTACGCTTTACGGGTCTGGGTGGAACGACAGCTTACCAGCTGCCGCATCTCATCAAGACTGGCTTTTTCGACGTGGTGTTAACAGCGTTTAACTACAGCCTTTTGTGGCGAGAGGCTGAACATGCAGTGCTTCCGGCGGCGGTCGAGCAGGGAATGGGTATAATCATCGGTTCGCCGTTGCAGCAGGGTGCCCTTGCGGTGCAGCATCCCGAAGTCGATACGGGGGCCTGGTGGCTGAGCAGTCCGCGGCAGAAGCAGTTTCAGAAGCTGTACCGCTTGGCCGAGGATCTGAACATGCCGCTTCCAGAGCTAGCTCTTCGTTTCGTGATCTCTAACCCGCAGATATCGACTGTTCTCATGGGGAGCCGGCGTGAAGAAGAAGTCGAGAGCAACGTGGCTGCGGTGGAGCGCGGCCCGCTCTCTGCATCGGTCTTAGAAGAGCTCGATCGGATTGCTGCGTTGGTCCCTTTTCGGCCGTTCGAAGAGCCCTTTGGTCTGCCTTTCGGCCGAGAATTCCATGGACCTTGGGAAGCGCGTTGAGAGGGGTGAGTCTATGAAGGCAGCGGTACTTCGCGAACCGGGCAAGCTTGTAGTAGAAACAGTGCCTGAGCAGGAATTAGGCGCCTATGGCGTACTCTGCAAGATCCTTTATGGAACCCTATGTTCAGGGACAGACACCCACATTGTTGACGGGATTTTCCCGTTTACGCAGGCCTTGCCGACAATACCGGGGCATGAGAGCATCGGCCAAGTGGTCAGTGTCGGTCCAAACGTTAGGCACTTTTCGGTGGGAGATTTGGTGACGCGCGTGGGTTATTGTCCGCCGGTAGGCAGCGGCCTGACCGCCACTTGGGGCGGCTTCGCAGAGTTCGGTCTTGCTCGCGACCATTGGGCCATGGCCGCGGCGGGAATAAACCGCCGCGAATGGGATGCGTACCGGGTTAATCAGGTGATTCCCATGGGGATCGATCCAATCGACGCGCCGATGATCATCACCTGGCGGGAGACTCTGAGCTATCTGCGGCGTATGGGATTTATCCCGGGAGCCTCCGTGCTGATTGCAGGCAGCGGGGGCAACGGCCTCGCGTTTGCGGCTCATGCTGCGCGGCTGCAGGCCGCGCGAGTAGTGATGCTGGGGAGTCCGAGTCGGCAGCCCACAGCCGAGGCACTGGGGTGCACCGAATACTATGACTATCGGCAGGATGCGCCGTTTGCGACTGGAACGGCGGCCTTCGATTTCATCATTGACGCTGTAGGCAGACAAGGCACACTTGACCGACTGCTGCCGCATCTGAAACCGAGTGGGACCATCGGCGTCTATGGAATGGATGACCTGGAAGGAAACAGCTTGAATCCGAGAAACGCCCGGGGCGCTATTCGAGTGGCTGGGGGTGCCTATGACGAGGAGGAGACCCATCACGAAGTCGTGAGCGCTGTGCAGCGAAACGAATTGCGGGCTGAGCCGTGGATCGGTAGCGCAGTGTTCACCCTGGACTCCATGTCCGAGGCTTTCACGGCGGTGAGAAAAAGGGAAGTGGTTAAAGCCTTGGTTGCATTCCGCTAGCAGGAATTAATGAGTGTTTGACGAATCATATAAAAGGAAAGATAATTATGAAGGTGGGGTTGTATTAAGAGATGAAACGCAGCATGTTGTTGACTGTTTTAGCAGTAGTTCTAGCCCTGAGTACAGCGGTTGGTGCTTCATACAATGAGTCACCTATGTTGGCTGAACTGGTGGCTGCAGGGCATCTGCCGCCGGTGGAAGACCGTCTTCCCGAAGTTCCCTTTGTTGTCGGACCGGATGTGTTGGCGAGTGAAGAGATTCTGCCTGATTGGCAGCCAGGGAAGTATGGCGGTGAAATGCGTGCTGCAACGGCATCCGTAAACTTTAACCCCGATTTCTTCTTGGGGAATGTGCAGCCGTTGATGATTGGCACTGCAGGCCGGGAGGCCGATGTTAAGCCGAACATCGTTGAGGCTCTCGAAGTTAACGAAGACAACACAGTCTTTACATTCACCATGCGCCGCGGTTTGAAGTGGTCCGATGGCGTCCCGGTGACCACTGAGGATGTGCGGTTTGCGGTCGAGGATGTCTTAATGGAACAGGACATTACGCCAGTGTTTCCTATGCGATACCGCGCCGGGGGGCAGGCTGAAGGAACGCCCATGGAGCTGGAGATCATTGATGACTATACGTTCTCCCTGGCTTTCGACGAGCCCTATGGTGCTTTCCTGACAGAGATTTCGATTACGGGCTGGATCGGCTATAATGAGCTCATTAAGCCGAAGCATTACCTGGTTCAGTACCATGCCAAGTATACCCCAATCGAAGACATGCGGGATGCTTTGGCGGCTGAGGAATTGGAGGACGAGTGGTATCAGCTATTCGGCATTCGTGATGTAGGGCAGTGGGATATGATGCAGCCTCCGGCTATTGGCTTCCCGGTCTTGACTCCATGGATGTTGGTCGAGGGGCCGAGCGGTTTCATCACGATGGAGCGCAATCCTTACTATTTCAAGGTGGACATTGAGGGCAATCAGCTGCCTTATATCGACCGTCTCGTGTCCGAGCAAGTCAGCGACGTGGATATGGTCAACATGAAGATTCTCACCGGTGAAGTGGATTACTGCCGGGAATCCAGCAGCGCCGCCAATATGGCCATGTATGTTGCCAACGAAGAGCGGGCGAACTTCCGCACCATGCGCTATGCAGACGCAGGCGCCCAAACAGTGCTCTTCCTGAACCACACGTACGATGATCCAATCTGGCGGCAGTTGATGTCCGATGTACGCTTCCGCGAGGCCGTTGCCTTGGCCATTGACCACCAGGAGATTATCGACACTGTGTACTTTGGCCTAGCTCCCCTGCCGCATACGACTCCCAGTGACTACGATCCGGAAAGGGCCGAAGCGCTTCTTGACGCAATCGGTATGGCAGGCCGCGATTCGGACGGTTACCGCTTAGGACCAGATGGTGAGCCTTTCGAGCTCTATATCGAGATGGCTCCCTATGTGCCGGCCCACCCGTTGGCTGCAGAAATGGTTACGGAACATCTGCGAGCGGTAGGCATTAACACAACGATGCGGCAGCTCAGCACGACTCTGGCCGGGCAGCGCCGCGATGCCAACGAGGTCATGGCTACGATTCTTTGGGTGCATACCGTGACCTGGGAAGCAGGTACGTCGCGAGATTACCTCCCCAGCAACCTGTGGGCACCCCTGTGGCGCACCTGGTACGACACGGACGGCGCTTCGGGTGAAGAACCCCCGGCTGAGATCATGGAGCTTTTTGCCATTCACGAACGGATTATCCAAGCCGTTCCGGCTACCGATGATTTCAACGCGGCGTTCGAGGAGCTCTATACTTTCTACCAGGAGTTCATCCCGATTATTGTGCTGGTCGAGGGCCACATCGAGCCCATTACCGTGTCTCGTGATCTGCGAAACGTACCCGAGTCAGGCGCGGCCAACTTAGTCAACCTCTTGGCGTTTGAGCAGATGTTCTTTGACCGGTAGAAATCCCCTGAGTACAAATTGCTCAAAAAAAGAGGCCGGGCTTTAGCCCGGCCTCTTTCGCATTAATCTCCTTGCGGATACTCCTTAAAGCCCAACTGGTAGAATTCCTTTAAAAGCCAGCTCAGACACTCGTCAAGATAGATCATGGGAATCCCTATGCTGCTTTCATTCTGTGACACCACGAGTTCATTCTTCTTGTCTTCGCTACAGCGCCATCCGACAAAGACGAAGCCTTCGTCTGTCTCCATGACAGAGGAAATGACGTGTCCTGTATGCGCTGTGATAGAGTTTTCGATGGCATCCAATATGCAGTCGAGAAATTCGCTGATTTCTTCGGCAGTTACCTGGATTTTTGCTTGGTTGGCCACGTCAAAAGGCTTGGTGGATAGAATGAAGCTGCCCGTCGCGTCAAAATCATCCAACAGACCGATTCGAAAGATGTGGTTCCCCCACGCACCGATGAGTTTCATCTTGGTGGCCCCCTTCTCACAGCCATTAGTAACTCTTATTTGGACGTCGGCGTCTGTTTCTCCTTTCTCACAGCGGAAAAAGTGGTTACCCCTCTACCTATAGTATACCAAAGGTTGTTCTTTCCAGCACCTATAGAAAAATGGTATACTAGCAATAGAAGAAGAATGTGGATAGGAGGTCGTTTCTGTGCCGATTTACGAATACCGCTGCTCGGGCTGCGGTGCTATTTTTGAGAAATTCTTTCCAGTGTCAGCAGGGGACGAGCTGACAAAGACCAAGTGCAAACACTGCGGTGAGTCTGCACCGCGCTGTTATGCTTTTACTTCGTTTTCCAGTCCTGGTGCGATTGACACGGCATTCTCTGAAGATGAACCCGCCTACCGTGAGATGCACTACTATGAGAAGAAGAAGGACTGGGACAAAGCTGCCAAGGCCGCTGAGGGTGTCAGTGAGTTTGCCAAGACTAAGTTCATTCAGAAAGCTCAGCAAGAGGGGTGAGTCTTCCCTATGGGCCAAGGAAGGCGGAGAAAATCAACGCCTTCGAGAGAGGCTGCGCCAGCAGTCTCTCTCGCTGTTCGCCGTTTCAAACAACTGTGGAGACCTGAATTGACCATCCAAGAAGCGGGAAGATATAATTATAATAATAGGTTCTAACAATAAGGA
The DNA here is from genome assembly GCA_007132635.1 of Limnochordia bacterium. Taxonomy (GTDB): domain Bacteria; phylum Bacillota; class Limnochordia; order Darwinibacteriales; family SLO01; genus SLOG01. The sequence goes on along the minus strand of SLOG01000247.1, from coordinate 2,889 downwards.
GGCTCGCCATGTCGATATACGATTACTCCGCCGAAGATATCAAGGGTAAGCTTGTGTCGTTAAAGGAGTACCAGGGGCACGTGTTGATGATAGTGAACACCGCGAGCAAATGCGGGTTCACCCCTCAGTTTGCTGAGCTTGAGGCTTTGCACCGTAAATACAAGGACCGCGGATTCGCTGTCCTGGGGTTTCCCTGTAACCAGTTTAAAGAACAAGACCCTGGAGACAACGAGGAAATCCTGGCTTTCTGTCAACTGAACTATGGGGTTACGTTTCCCATGTTTGCGAAAATCGACGTGAACGGGGAGCATACTCATCCGTTGTTCAAGTATCTCAGAGAGGCTGCGTCGGACACTTCGGACAATGCGATTGAATGGAATTTCACTAAGTTCCTCGTCGATCGGACGGGCGAGGTCGCGGGACGCTTTGCCCCATCAGTGACGCCGTCATCGTTAGGCGAACGCGTAGAGGCCCTGTTGGGAGACAGCGAAAATCACTGAAAAGGCCAGTCATTGTTGGGGCTGTGAGTCCAGTTGATTGTTTCTAGTTGGCGGAATTATAGCCAGCCAGTCAGTTTGGCCAGTTCGCGGCCATAGTGGATGAAGTCCGGCCAAGAAATGTCATGCGGCACCCCATGGTCACAGCTAGGAATGAAGCCGCCCTGTTCCAGGAGAGGCGGTACGACCCGCTCCAGCTCGGTCTCGATGACGGCTCCGCCTTTTGCGATGGCCCGTTTGTCAATGCCTCCCTGGAAGGCCATAAGCCTCCCGTATTCGCGCCGAAACGCAACAATATCGTTGCCCGCTGCCACTTCGAGTGGACTGCAGCAGTTAAAGCCTGCTTCGATCCAGAGAGGGATCAGCTCGCCGATGAAACCGTCGCTGTCCACTTCGAGCACGGGGACTCCAGCGGTCTTTAGTCTCGGTATCCATTTATCATAGGCCGGCGTGAGGAAACGGCGAGCCATGGCCGGGGATATCATGCTGTGCGCTTTGTAAGCCATGTCTTCCTGGACTAGGACGCGGTCTGGGCAGTAGTGGGGGAGCATGAGGTCGAGAAGTTCGTCGATGAAATCCGCCCAGAAGGCCGACATTTCGTCGACCAGTTCGGGATCTTCAATCATCAGGATGCACAGATTCTCAAAGCCACACCAATCGCGCATTTGCCAGAACGGGCCCGAAAACGCTATGGCGGAAGGATAGTTTCGCGCTCGCAGGGCTTCACAGCGCTGCGGGAAGTCCTCGGGGAATCGTTCGGGGGTGTTGGCATTATACCGCTTCTTCATGTTTTCCCAATCGGCCCGGGTTTCAACGGGAAACCGGTGCCACTTGCGGGTGACGAAGTCCCGTGCACTGCGAAGGTAGGTTGCATCGAAGGTGTCGGAGATCTCGACGATTCCCCCGGACCAGTCCTGGACTATGTAGTGGCCGTCGCGGTGTTCGAGCACGCGCTCTTCAAATTCCGGAATCATGCGGAACGATATGTCCGGGGAGACTCTTTCTTGAGGTGCTGGGATGTGGAGGCCGAGGATGCGGCACAGTTCGTCGAAATGATTTACGCCTTCCGGGAGTCCTTCCTTGCGCCAGCGAATGAGTGTGGATTCCCTCGGGCCGCCAGGTGAAAATGTAACCTTATCGGGTGACCCGAACGTGATGGAAGCGATGTAGCGTTCTCTTTCGTTCACAGACGATCCCTCTTTCTATAGAGTTCAGATTTCATTTTTACCCTTTCGCCCAATGCAGACTAAATCCTGCAGAGGACGTCAGATAGTGGAGAACCGTCTGGCGCTAGATGATGTACCAGCAGAGAGCACAGCGTTTCCAACCCCGCTCTATCCAGTTCGTCGAACCGGTTTTCTACGGGGCTGTCGATGTCCAAGACGCCCAGAAAATGGTTCGGGCCGGATAAGGGGATTACGATTTCGGAGCGGGAAGCACTGTCGCATGCTATATGTTCCGGGAAACGGTGGACATTGGGTACAACCAGTGAGCTTCGGCGCACGACTGCTGCCCCGCACACGCCTTTTCCCAAAGGTATGCGTACGCACGCAGGTTTCCCCTGAAACGGCCCCAACACGAGTTCGTTTTCTCGCAGGAGATAGAAACCGGCCCAGTTTATGTCGGGTAGTTGGTCATAGATGAGGGCAGCGGTGTTGGCCAGGTTGGCCGTAGCATCTGTCTCGCCGCTCAAAAGCGCCGCCAGACTCGTGCGGACCCGCGCATAGAGAGCGGCTTTGTCTACTGTCATGGTATCGCTCCTAGCATTGGTTTTTGATTCATCATCATCTTATTTCGATTTGATTCGGCTGACTCCTTTTTCTTCACCGGAGGCCGCTTGCCGAGATTTGTTACACTGGCTTTTACTTCGTGAGGTGACCTTTGATGCTGGCTGAAGAACGTCGAGACGGAATCGTGAAGCTGCTTCGCACCAGCGGAGCGGTTACCGTCAATGAATTGAGCCGCAGATTTGACGTGGTGCCCATCACCATTCGCCGTGATCTGGAGGTCCTTGAGGAGCGAGGAGTCTTGTCGCGGATTCACGGCGGGGCGGTGTCCAAACCGGAGCCTTTTCTCCACCGGCCTTTGACTGCTCGAGAGACGCTGAATCAGGCGGCAAAGGTCCGCATTGCCAAGCGAGCCGCGTCCATGGTAAAAGATGGCGAAACGGTGATCCTTGATGAGGGTTCAACGTGCATTGAGTTGGCTCGAGCCCTGACCAATCATCAAGGGATCACTGTCGTCACGAACGGGATAAAAGTGGCTATGGAGCTGTGCCCCTACTATATGATAACGACGCTTCTGGTTGGGGGTATCTGCAGCAACCAGAATTACGTGGCGTACGGAGCGGATACCGTAGAGAAGTTCCGGGATATCCGGGCCCACAAGTACT
>SLOG01000280.1 GCA_007132635.1 Limnochordia bacterium | reverse complement strand
TGGATGTTATCGCTGATCGCGCTGTTTCGCTTAACGTCATTTCCAAATCGGGGACAACCACGGAACCCGCGCTTGTGTTTCGTGTGCTGCGTCGCTACATGGAGGATCGTTACGGGGTTAATGGCGCTTCTAAGCGCATTTACGCGACGACGGATGCGGAAACGGGAGCGATGCGGGCGATGGCAGATCGAATGGGGTATGAGAGCTTTCGAATCCCAGACGACGTTGGCGGTCGGTTCTCGGTCTTAACCCCGGTCGGTCTTCTGCCCATGGCGGCGGCAGGTGTTGACGTTGAGGCAGTGCTGGCTGGAGCGCAGGAAGCCCGGGAGCGTTACCTAGTACCTGATTTGGGTCACAATGAAGCGTACCAGTATGCTGCTATACGGAATGTCCTGTACCGAAAGGGACGGATCATTGAGGTCATGGCCAACTATGAACCGAGCCTTCACATGTTTATTGAGTGGTGGAAGCAGCTTTTTGGCGAAAGTGAAGGAAAAGATCACAAGGGAATCTTTCCCGCAGGAGTTGACCTTACGACTGACCTCCATTCTATGGGACAGCTTCTGCAGGACGGAATGAGGAATCTATTTGAAACAGTGCTTCGGACGGCTGATTCGGGGCGGGATGTTGTAATCCAGAAGGATAAAGATAATCTGGACGGACTCAATTACCTCGCAGGTACGTCGCTAAACCATGTCAACCGCCAAGCGTTTTTCGGTACCCTTCTAGCCCACACAGACGGCGGCGTGCCGAATTTAGTCGTCGAAATCCCGCGACTTACAGCCTTCTATTTCGGTTGGGCGAGCTACTTCTTCCAAAAGGCATGTGGAATCAGCGGGTACCTTTTGGGCGTGAACCCGTTCGATCAGCCGGGAGTTGAGGATTACAAGAAGAACATGTTCGCGCTTTTGGGACATCCCAAGTTCCGCGACCACCGCGCACAGCTTGAGGAGCGTCTGCAGAAGGAAGACCGATGAGCATGTACCCTCTCCGCTTTGCATCGATATACAAAGAGAAGCTGTGGGGTGGGCGGCGTCTAGGAGACCTTCCAGGCCGGAGTCTTCCCGATGGGCGCATCGGTGAGAGCTGGGACATTGCCTCGCATCAGCACGGCACGAGTGTCGTATTGCGAGGCCCGTTGGAAGGAGAGCGACTCGATGAACTCTTTGAGCGCGATCCTGCGGCCCTTATTGGCAGACGCCATGCGGGAAACAACGACAGATTCCCGCTGCTGGTCAAGTTGATCGATGCAGACGACGATCTCTCAGTCCAAGTCCATCCCGACGATCGTTATGCCAGACTCCACGAGTCGGGAGACCCGGGCAAGTCGGAACTGTGGTACGTATTGGCAGCCGAGCCAGAAGCCCGGATTATCTACGGGTTTCGGCCAGGCTACACCAAGGAATCTGTCACACAAGCTCTCGAAGAGAATCGACTCACCGAGTGCCTGCAGGAGGTTGTCGTGCGGCCTGGTGAGATGTACGAGATTCCCGCCGGGTTAGTCCATGCTTTAGGGCGTGGTGTTGTCGTTGCCGAAGTCCAGCAGAACTCCGACACCACGTATCGCCTGTATGATTGGGACCGAGTTGACCCCCAAGGTCAGGCTCGCGAACTGCACATTGCTAAGGCCTTAGATGCGATGGAAGTGGGACCGTCGACAACGAGCCTTGAGGAATTTTTCCTTGTAGACGAGCTCGTTGGCAGTGTCCACCTCACCTTCGGACTCAATGATTCGTTTGCAGTCGCTTTGGTGACCGACGGCAGTTTTTCGGTCACCAGCTGCGACGTAAGCGAACGGCTTCAGCTTGGTGATTCATGCCTTGTCCCGGCCGCCTGTCAGCAGTGTACGGTTTCTGGTGAGGGCAAGCTGCTCTTGGTTTCGCTTCCGGGAGGGGCTCTTCCGCTAGAAGACAGTTGATTTACTCGATTTTGATGAGTGCCGGTTCACCTCGTTTACCTAAAATGCCCGCTAAACGAATTGTTGTGATGGCCTCGTCTGTGGAAACGCGGAGAAAATCAACGCCTTCTTAATTGGAAGGAATTGTCCCGCCGACGGCGAAACTAAACAGTAGGAATTCGGATTAGGAAAGGAGGCTTTTCTGTGGAAAGCGTTGAAAATCGCAAGTTGCTTGTGGATCTGCTGAATGCCGACCTGCAGGGAGAACATGGCGCGATCATTCAGTATCTTTACCATGCTTGGACGTTGGATCTCCCAGGGATCAGTTCAACATTGGAAGGTATTGCGCGTGACGAGATGTATCACTTCCAGTGGTTGGCCCAGCACATAAAAGAACTTGGTGGCGAGCCGTCCATTCATCGCGCACCTGTCTTATTTGAGGCTCCCACGTTCCGTGAGCTTATGCTGTTGAACGCTCGTACTGAGGACGATGCTATCGCGCATTATTGGGAACATGTTGCAGAAATTGACGATGAAGCTACGGTAAAGCTGCTGGAGAGGATCGTCTCTGATGAGCAGGGCCATGCCAAGACATTTATAGCGTTGGCCGATGAGGTAGAGGGGCGAGCCGAAGAAATTGAGGCGGCTGAGGCCGGTGACCGTAGTCCTGAGGCAGAGGTTAAGCGTCAGCGTTTACTAGATATGCTGAACGCCGGAGTGCGGCATGAGTACTCTGTCGTTTTACAGTACCTGCATCAGGCGTATACAGCGGATGATGCTCGATTGGGGCATTCCTTGGAGCAAAGTGCCATTGTAGAGATGAAGCATATGGGATGGCTTGCCGAGCATGTTGCAGAAATGGGGGGCGATCCCGAAGTTGAGCGAAACAAACTCGTTCTGGCAGATAATGTTGAAGACATGTTGAAGGCGAATATTGCTGATGAGGAAAAGGCGTTAGCCCTCTACGATGAGCAGATCGAAGAGATCGACGATTCAGAACTCAAGGGTCTTCTGGCGGAAATCCGCTACCATGAGGAGTATCACGAGTATGAGTTTCGACGTTGGCTGAAGAAAGCCGTCGAACGCCGCGAAGCCGAAAACCGTTCCGATAAACCGGCCGCTAGGCGCGGCAATCAGTTTACCGTAGGCAGTCTTTTCCGAGGTGACGGTTCGTAACCGATATACAAAAGGAGGAATACCGCATGGTTGAATACCTACAGCGAGATGAAGCTCCGTTAGCAGACGCTGATTGGGAACGAGTCGATGAAACGGTTGTAAGAACGGCGAAGCAGCATCTAGTGGGACGCCAGTTTATTCCGGTTTTTGGCCCCTTTGGCGTGGGGGTCCAGACCATTCATCACGACGTCTTTGAAGGAACAGGCGATACGTGTGTGAATATGACAGGAGATTGTGAAGAAGAGCCGCTAGGAGCTGGGACGCGTGACTACCGGCGACTGCCGATTCTGCACAAGGACTTTCAGATCCATTGGCGGGATATCGAAACGGCACAGAAGTTCGGCGTGCCTTTCGACTGCAGTTTGGCTGCAGCCGCTGCGTTTTTTGTGGCGACGGCAGAGGATCGCCTGGTCTTTCACGGGCACCCTGATC
>SLOG01000072.1 GCA_007132635.1 Limnochordia bacterium | reverse complement strand
GACAATTAACAGCAGTGCCTTCATACAAGCGATCCTCCCGATCCAACCCCCTAAGCCAGTCTCGGGGCTGGCATTCTAGATTCTCTTCTTTAGTTTCTCTTTTACTTGACAGTACTGAAAGAACTTCTCCACAAACTGCCATGCTTCACTCTTCTTGGCTTCCTGCTGAAACGGGATTCCTTCCGTACCGTGTTTTTCATAGAAACGTTGTAAGAGCTGTCTATCCTCGTCATTCAGAAGCTCCGGATGGATGGCTCCTCCCAAGAGCCGAGAATATATCGGTTTGACCGGCAGATTTTTGAGAAACCGATCGAAGTACGCCAAACCCCCGTCAGGATTGCCATACAGACCTTTACCCAAGTGATGGAGGGCGACACCGAAGACACCCACGTGAAGCTTCCTAAACTCACTACAGCGCTCACGGATGAATGTCTTCACCTCCTCCAATAAGTCATCGTCATAGAGAGGGCTGCCGATTATAACGTGCGAATAAGGTTCTAGCGATTTCACCTTCTCCACAGGATAGACATCGTGGTCACCATCAGGCAGTCGTTCATACATCCAATGGGCGATCTCTTTGGTTGTCCCATATCGTGTCCCATAGGCTATCAGGATTTTCACTAAGCTGTTACCTCCTGTGCTAAAAACCAACTTTACAACTCAGAAATGATACGGTCAGTAGCGTCCGCCAACCAACCCTGTTGTTCAGCCAAACGTAGAATCGTGAAACGCTCGCGAATATGCATCGCCTCGCGAAAAGCGTCGATAACCCAATCTTTCGGAATCCCGAGATCACTGTAGGTTGCAGGAGCCCCAGCCTTACCCAGCAAACTGCGGCAGTAGTCCGAACGAGGGATCGCCGCCCCTAATTTTTGAAACACATCCCGAAGACGGGCATCTCCGCTCTCAGCGGCCCGCTGTTGCATCAGCTCGTAAAGACGAGCGATCAGTACAGTTGCCACACCAACCTTTTGGCCGTGCAGGGGAATCGAACGACCGTCTTTTAACGCTCTAATCTCCCAGTAATGAGCGAAATGGTGCTCAGACCCTGATGCTGGCCGCGAATCTCCTGCCATAGCAATCCCGATGCCCGAAATGATTAGTCCTTCCAGCAAACTCGCCGCATACGCGGGATTACCAGGACGGCACTCTTCTGCCCGCGTTAGGTAGGTCATCACGGCGGCATCGACAAAATCCTGTTCATAGGGGCAGTGCGACTCTCCGATCCAGGCGTGGCCCAACAGCCAATCAGCCTTGGCTGTGAGTTTGCCAAGCAGATCGCCAAAACCTGCCTGAAGCATTCGAGCCGGGGCAGCCGCCAACACATCCGGGTCCCCAAAAATGGCCTGGGGACTCACGCTGGGCAATGTTTCTTTCATTCCCGCACATATCAACGGCGCCACCGACGAAGCGTAACCATCCATTGACGACGCACAGGCGACTGCTACGAAGGGGAGGCCGCTGATCGACGCTGTGTACCGGGTTATATCCGTGATTGTCCCGGCACCCACGCTAACAAGAACACTCGGTCGGTTCCGCAGCGTTAGCATCAACTCTCCCAAGGCACGTTCATCCGGCACTAACTCCCCGGCTCTGACAAACACATGCTCCTGAGGGGTGATGCCCTCTGCGCGCAGAGTCTCAGCTGCCTGCCTGGCGGAAGCCTCGTACGTATTGTCATCCGAGATGAGCAGCGGGTTCTTGTCGAGGGAGTGCTGCCGCAGATAGCTGGCCAACGCTTTCAGCGCACCGTTCTCGATAACGACGGCGTCCAATTCCAGCCGATGCGAACCCCCACACGAGCACGTCAAACGTTCTTCCGGTAATCTCACTGAACGCGCACCTCTCCTTTAAGCGCCTTTAACCGCTTCATAACATCATTGCCCTCTCGGCCAAAGTAATCGTGGATGGTCCGATACTCGGCATACAAGCGATCGTAAACTGCTGCCGCATCGCGATTCGGCCGATACTCCTCATCCTTTATGCGAACCATACTCTCTGCAGCTGACGCGATGTCGGGATATCCTCCGGCAGCTTCACCAGCAGATACAGCAGCCCACATCGCAGCCCCAACAGCCGGCGTGAACTTCGAGTCAGCGATTTTGAACGGTTTCCCCGTAACGTCGGCATAGATCTGCATAAGCATCTTGTTCTTATCCGGGAGCCCTCCACAGGCGTAGACATCGTCGACTGCAACCCCTTGTTCGGTGAGAGACTCGATAATCATCCGCGTTCCGTACGCAGTGGCCTCTATCAAGGCCCGGTAGATCTCCTCAGGCTTCGTCGCCAAGGTCATACCGAGCAGCAACCCCGTGAGATCGGCATCGACCAAAACAGAACGGTTCCCATTCCACCAATCCAACGCCAACAGACCGCTCTCGCCCGGCTGCAGTTCCTTAGCCTTCCCCTCCAAGTACTCGTGAATCGACTGCCCCTGTGCAGCCGCCGCCTGTTCATATTCCGCTGGCACGCATGTCTCCACAAACCACCCGAAAATGTCACCGACAGCAGACTGCCCGGCTTCAAAACCATAGTAACCAGGGATGATGCCGTCCATAACGACGCCGCACATGCCTTCGACGGTACGCTTGTCTTCACCAATGACCATGTGGCATGTGGATGTTCCCATGATCATGACCATACGCCCAGGCACAACCAAGCCAGCAGCCGGCGCCGCCGCATGGGCATCCACGTGGCCTACCGCAACAGCGATCCCCGGACGCAGACCGAGCTTTTCTGCCTGATCGTCCGTCAGCGTACCCGCTTTGCCAGGCGGCGAAATGGTCTCAAGCATTTTATCCTGGACAATAGTCTCTAAACGCGGGTCTAACTCACGTAGGAATTCCCGGCTGGGAAAGCCGCGTTCACTGCTCCAAATTGCCTTGTATCCAGCTGTACACGCGTTGCGTGTTTCCACACCCGTCAACTGCCAGATAACCCAATCAGTCGCCTCAATCAGGCGCTCTGCCTCTTCGTAGATGTCCGGGGCTTCGTCGAGAATCTGCCACGCCTTGGGGAAAAACCACTCGGAAGAAATCTTCCCGCCGTACTCTGGCAGCCACTCCTCACCGCGGCGAGCAGCTATTTCATTAATCTTGTTGGCCTCATCCTGAGCTGCGTGGTGTTTCCAAAGCTTAACCCAGCTGTGGGGGTTACTGCGCCACTTCTCAAGGAAGCAAAGGGGAGTCCCGTCAGCCTTCGTTGGAAGCATCGTACACGCGGTAAAGTCGACTCCAATACCGATGACATCGTTGGGGTCGATTCTGCTTTCCCGGACAACAGCAGGAATGGTCTCGCTGAAGGTTGTCAGGTAATCTTGAGGATCCTGAAGGGCAAAGTCCGGCGGCAGTGGTGTGCCGTCCGGGAGCTCCTCGTCCATAACCCCTCGGCTGTATTCGTAGATACTGCTGGCAATCTCTGCGCCGTCCGACACTCGGACGAGTACTGCCCGACCGGAAAGCGTACCAAAGTCAACTCCGATGACGTAGCGTTCGTTCATCGAGGATT
>SLOG01000222.1 GCA_007132635.1 Limnochordia bacterium | reverse complement strand
TTGGCCCCAGTTCTCAACGTGATTTCCTTAAAGGGCTCAACCTCATCCCTCAACTGTTCGGGAGAGTGGAATACGCTCAAGTGCTGTCCAAGGAGTTCGCCAACACGGAAACCGTGCATATCTGCCCATGCTCGGTTCACAAATCGTATGTTGCCCTCCATATCCCCCAAAGCGACGCCGTCCACCGCCTGCTGTACGGCTGTCTTGTACTCAAGTAACGCTCTGTTTGTCCTTCGTAAGTGCCGCAGCCCCAAGCTCAGTGTAAACCCGAAGACCCAATAGGCCACGATCGTCACTGCAAACTGAGTCCAGTTAACGTCCGTTAGATAGGCCGTAAGAAGGGTGACGCCTGTGGTCCAACTGCAGGCAATCACCCCTCCCTTGGTTTCCCATGTTAGGACAGACAGCAAGATTAGGATGAGTCCCAAAAGACCTATATAACCCAGTGACGACCACCAAGGAAGAAGCAGGAACACAAAGGCATAGAGAATGATCGCGGCGCCTCGATATCGGCTAGCAGGATTGCCAGTCTGCGCTGTTTTGCTCATAGTACTCGTCCTTTCATACTCCAAGAGTTCGGGATTCATGCCGGTGACACTCAGGATTCGGCGAAGATTGGACAGAAAGAGCGGGGACGCAAACTGTATCGCCGAAATGTTAACGGCTAGTACTAGTCGGGAAGGGAACTGCTGCTGCCACTGTACATGCTGCCGACACGCTTCCTGCAGCACCCAGTGACCAATATCGTGAATCAGTTCTGATCTCTCTGCCAGGGGAATGAAGACGCCGGGGGAGACAAGACCTTTCTCCGGGTGCCGCCAACGCAGCAGGGCCTCAACCCCTCTCACGGATCCATTCCCTAGGAAGGCGTTGATTTTCTCCGTTTTACTACGGACGAGGGCATCACGCCACGCCGTTTACCTGGCATTTTAGGTAAACGGCGTGAACTGGCCCTCGTCAAAATCGAGAAAATCAACTGCCTTCTAGATCGTAGATCGGCTGATATTCTAAAAGGAATTCGTCCCGTTTAAGCGCCAGCGCTATGGCCTGCTCCAGCTCTCTGGCCGCCAGCATTTCCTGACCGACTTCCTCTGTGAATACTCTGATCTGTCCCGCTTCCTGCGCCTTAGCCATGTTTTTGGCGAGCCCCGCATTTCGCAGCAGTTCTTCCACCGTTGTCCCATGGTCCGGATAGCGGGATATTCCCACACTGAAGCTGAGGGTCAGTTCCTTGCCGCCCACCACATAGGTCTCGCCCAGGCGTTTCAGCAGCCGTTCGGCATATTTTTCGGCCTTGTCCGCACTATCCGCACTATCCTTCGCCGCTTTCAGCAAAATTATCTCATCACTTTGACCCCGGAAAAGCCTGCAGGAGCTATCCACAGATCGCCTAAGCCGCTGAGCAGCCGTTCGCAGCAAAGTGTTTCCCTGGCGATACCCGTAGACTTCGTTTACACGGCTAAATCTGTCAGCCGCAAACAAAAACAGAGTCATAGGCTGTAATCCGGCAGACTCATCCGATTCAGCCGTGAGTCGGCTGAACTCTTCGGCTAGACCCTGGAAATTGGGGAGAAGCGTAACCGAATCATAATACGTTAGTTTATTCATTTGTTTCATCATGGTGTTAAAGCTGTGCCCGGCCCGGCCAACCTCATCTCGGCTTTTTGGCTCTGCCCTCACAGACAGATCGCCTTCAGCTGCTCTGGTAAAGAGATTCTCCAGGTGGATAATTGGTCCCGCAAAGGAATGACCAATAAGGAGGGCTATAAGACCACCCAAAACTAACATGCCAGCTACCACAGCCACCAGTCTGGTCTGCAGTTCACGAACACCGCTCATCATCTCAGACTCTTCGGCCACCACGGCCAGAATCCAAGAGGTCTGGTCTACGGGTCTGAAACTGGCGTAGACCTGTCGCTCGTTGAAAAAATACGATCCATCGGAGGCACCTTCTGCAATAACGTCCTCAATCAACGCAGCCAAAGGTTCAATGGTGGCGTCAATACGAGCGTCTTCTATAGGGTTGTACTGCTCGAGGACGATTTCGCTTCGAGGATGGCCAATGCCGGTTCCATGCTCATCTACAATGTAAGCATACCCCATCTCTCCGTAACCCATGTCCTTAAGGAGGCGGGAAAGCAGATCCCAGCGACCGACTGCAACCAGTGCCCCTGTCACTTCGCCCTCATAGATAAGTGGAACTGAGTACGTCATGATCAGCGCGTCCTGGTCATGGGGATCGAAGCTTTTCTCGGGTGGCATCACCGAGGTTTCCCCATTAATAGACCGCTCGAAAAAGCTTTCCCCCGATACATCCAGACTGTATTCAGTTCCCCGTGAATCTGTAAAATGGGCTATTCCCTGGGAATCCACGAAACCAATGCGTTTAAAAGGACTCTGCTGGGTCTCTTCATAGAGTAACCTTGTTTTGACAGATAGTTCCACATCCGGGCGGTGTAAACGGGCGATTTTGGCTAGGCCCTCCAGATACGTGAGCTGACTATCCAGCCGCGCCGAAACCAACGCGGCTCCCTCGGCTGAGAGATCCCGTATGGACTGCGTCGCGTTGTCGAATGCGGTTTGGGTGGCCGAATCAATGGCGATCCAGGAGACAATCACACTGATCAGCGTCATTCCGACGACCACCACAAGGATAAGCTTGGTCTTGATCGAATTCATCGTGCATTACCTCGTCTCTGAAAAGCATTTGGTCTTCTCGATCTAGACGAGCGCTACTCCTTATTTCCCACAGCCTCTTTCAGCGAGCATCCTGCCAAACACACGCACCACTTCCGGATCAAACTGGGTGCCGGCACAGGCTTCGATCTCTGCCATGGCATCTTCATGGCAGACTCCTTGACGAAAGGCACGGTCATTAGTCATTGCATCATAGGCGTTCGCCACCGCTATGATTCGAGCTGTTAGCGGTATCGCCTCTCCTTTGAGTCCTTTCGGATAACCGGCTCCGTCCCACCGCTCATGGTGAGTCAGCACGCACTCGGCTAGCGGTCCATAACTGCTAACCGTACTAAGGATGTTGTACCCCGCTTCCGGGTGGCGCTTCATTTCCTTCCATTCCAAGTCACTCAGAGGACCACCCGTATCCAAGCTAGAGTTTCCTGCCGCCACCTTCCCGATGTCATGTAAAATCCCGGCTGTGGTGAGTTCCTTGGCATCCAGGCCCATCTTCGCGCCCATCTCTCCACACAGCCGGCCGACTCGTTCCGCGTGCTGTTGTTCCCTAGGCGACCTTGTATAAAGCGTCTGTACAATAAGATCGATGGCATGATGACGATAGCTGCTCCGCTCCGATGTCTTGTGCTGATACATACGGTCCTCCGCCGTCTTAAAAACGGCAGTTATGCTCTCCTGCGGGTCCACCTTCGTGCCGCAGCCACACGAAACGGAGATGGGAAGGTTTTCCACTGTTTCCCCAGCCACGGACCGCTGAATACGCTTCATCAGTTGATCTGCCTGGTTCTCGTCAGTCCTGGGCAGCACAATGGCAAACT
>SLOG01000182.1 GCA_007132635.1 Limnochordia bacterium | reverse complement strand
CTCATCATGTTCGGGATCATCGTCGCTTACCGGCTGAATCGTTTCCGCTGAGTCCACTCCATTATCGCTAGGGCCGTCAGTAGTACCGACTGTTTCAGTCAACTGCGATTCGTCGGCTTCATCTGCTTCGTCGGAGGAAGCCGGCTCACCGGTTATGCACTGGAGCCTCAGGGTTTCCCCGAAGAATTTGGATAGCACGCGCTCCGCCGGTTCTCGATGCTTATCTTGTTCAATCCTCGCCTTGTGAAACCCTCTTTCCTTGGCAAACGCCACCGTCAGGCAATCTCCAGATATCGAAGCCGGGTGCCCTTCCCGCAAGAACGCTTCCGACTGCACAAGGCGTTCAGTGCGAAGCATATCGAGAAAATCATCCCACCGTCGTCGGATCCCAGAAAGACGCTTTGCGTCTGAACCGCGGAGCGAAACGCCCGCACTTGACTCGTCATTTTCTGTGTCCACCGTCGTCGCAGGTGCTCGTGCAGGAGGCTGTTTCTTCATCTCTCCAAGCTCAGCCTCCAATGCGGCCACCTTATCCTCAAGCAACTGCCAACTATCGGGAATATCTGCGAAACGAACGACCGCCAGTTCCAAGGGGATGACAGGTTCGGCCGCGTAGCGAAGATCCCGTTCACACTGACCGAGAAGCTCGAGCACTCGCAGAATTTCCGGTGCCGACCAGTCTCCCTCTCCCTCTAACAGTCTCTGTCGCAGATAACTGACGAGATCCCGGGTAAACTGACCCAAATCCTTGCCCGAACGATACAGATCATGAATCGCGCCAATAGCTTCGCGCGACTGCCGTTGATGAAGGCAGTCAGCAAATTCCCGCAGCTGTGCCTGACTCACGACTCCCAGCACCTCACTGACCACTTCGGTATCAACGGCCTCGGCATAGGCTGTGCACTGATCGAGAATCCCCAGCGCGTCACGCATTCCGCCTTCTGAGTGCTGGGCGATTAAGTCCAAAGCCGCCGCTTCACACTGAAACCCCTCTTCTTGGGCCACCTGCTGCAGGCGTTCAGCGATCTCCTCGACCGAGAAACGGCGAAAGTCGTAACGCTGACAGCGCGATACAATGGTGTTTGGGATTCGGTCCGGGGCGGTGGTGGCGAACACAAACACAACGCGACTGGGCGGCTCCTCCAAGGTCTTCAAGAGCGCGTTAAACGCTTCGGTCGTCAGCATGTGAATCTCATCGATGACATAGATTTTCCAGCGGCCTGCTGCCGCCGCATAACGCACTTGCTCCCGCAGCTCGCGGATCTCGTCTATACCTCGGTTGGATGCCCCATCAATCTCAACCACATTGAGAGAGCGCCCCTGTGTGATGGCTTGGCATTCTTCACAGCACCCACAAGGTTCAGGAGCGGGACCCTCATCACAGTTGAGCCCTTTCGCGAGAAGGCGAGCCACTGTCGTCTTTCCAGTACCGCGCGGCCCTGAAAATAGGTAGGCATGTGACACCTTGCCGTCACGCAGACTGTTCTGCAAAGCTCTGACGACATGTTTCTGGCCCACAACGTCGGAAAAACCTTGGGGCCGCCATCGACGATACAGCGAAAGGTATGCCACTAGACACGCCTCCTTCCAAGGACCATATAGCAAAAAAGAAATGTCGTGCTCCTGTCTTCGAAAAGATCTTCCAGACGATATTCAAACAGTTAGCTCCGACCAGGCTTCCTCGCGGCACATAGGAGGGTCCCCTTACCGCTGCTTCCTTCCGGACCTGACGGGATTTAAGGATTCCTATTGCGCGAGACCCGATCTTCAACACCACTTATTTGAACCAGACTCTACAAGATCAGTCCTCATGACAGGCTTTCGACCCCGCTATAGCGGATTGCGGGTACAGGGCACCGCTAACTCCCCGTCTAGCACGACACCGCAATTATACAGTAAGACTTCAAACTCTGTCAAGTTGACAGACGACCCAAAAAGCGCTCACTATAAGCATTTCCCCACTATGCCGTGGATACCCGAGTCAGTAAATGGCCAGTCACGCAGCGCCAAGTACAGATCCAGATCATCTTGCGGATGGTTGCGGTAGCACCACGTTGGGTTCGGAAGCGGCTGTCCTTGGAAAAAGGCGCGGTCCCAACCAGGGCGTCGTCTAAGCGCTCTCACACGCCGCCGCTCACTGCGACGGTTAAGACGATTAACATAACCAAATCCCTGCTTCTCCCAGAACCCTTCGGCTCGCTGCTTCGAAGTCAAATAGAGGTACCTGCAATGCGCTTCGGAGATGATTGACTTCAGCCCTTCGGCTGCCTTCGAACCGATTCGCATGAACCGCAGCGCCTTAGGGACTACTAGTTCCTCTAAATAAGCGGTCCCGGTCATAGGATGCAGATGAAGAAAGCACTTGAATAAGTCTCCGGAAAGATCCGCGCTCCAATCAATGGAGTAGATAAAGGGCCGCTCGTCGTTGGAAACCAAACAGTGTACAGGCTGTCCCAAGAGTTCTGCTAGTTCACGACGAAAGTCCTCGATCAGACCATCAACGAGGCAGAAGTCAATATGAACGTCTGATGGCGGCCGCGGTAAATCCTCTGCAGGGTATATGTACTGTCTGGAATAGCCCTGCGATTCGAACGCAGATTCCCGTCCTTGGTTCGCAAAAACAACCGAACCGCAGTCCAACTCATCAGCTACCGACTCACAAGCTTCCAACACAGGTCCTACATGTTGGATAGGGCAATCGAGGGTCCCAGCCAGAAAATCAACTGATTCATTCCAAGCAACCTCGACAGATACAGGCTGCTCGATACCTTGGACCTTCGCCACTACCAAGTTGCCGGAATCAATCTCTTCCATTCCGCAAACCTCAACACGACCAAGGGCATCTTCAAAGCCGCCCTTTACCACGGTCAACACAAAACCGCCTCCCAACCCACGTGATCGCCTTAATGGCCGAAAGATAGACGCAGAAAAACGGCAGGACGAATCCCACCGTTACTCAGAACAAATGGCGGAGAGAGAGGGATTCGAACCCTCGAGAGGCTTTAACACCCCTACACGATTTCCAGTCGTGCCTGTTCAGCCAGCTCCAGCATCTCTCCGAACGTAAAAAGGTATTCTGCGCGAGACACTAAATGGCGGAGAGGGTGGGATTTGAACCCACGGGACGCAGAAACGTCCAACGGTTTTCGAGACCGCCACATTCGGCCACTCTGTCACCTCTCCGAGTTACGTCGTTTCGCAAAAAAAGAATGCAGTAAGGCGCGGCATTCGCGCCACATTACAGCATCATACACGTGAGGTCTCGAGTTGAAACGCGAGTCTGCCAACAGATCTAGAACAGACCCCGCTGCCCCAGCTTTAGGGTCCAAGGCTCCAAACACCACCGTACGGAGACGAGCACTGATAATTGCACCAGCACACATCGGACAGGGCTCAAGGGTAACATAGAGCTCTGCATCGGTCAGTCGCCAGCGCCCTAAGATCCTGGAGGCCTCGCGAATAGCGATCATCTCGGCATGAGCGGTTGGGTCGCGCAGTGTTTCCCGCGAATTGTGTCCACGCGCTATGACCCTTCCACGATGGACAATAACCGCCCCGACTGGGACCTCACCCTTTTCCAAAGCCTTCACGGCCTCAGCTATCGCGCAGCGCATATAGTTCCTGTTCATTGTTCCTCACACACGCATTCTAGCATACTCGATCGACGTGCGCAAGGGAAAAAACTCAGAGACTTCACGAACGTGGTCGGGGAAGAGCCAAGTCGCGAGAGAGCCCGGGAAGATCATAGTTAATCTTTCGGTTGGCTTTGAAACACAGAACCCCACCGTTATTGAGCCCACCGCAGTGTTCACATGTTAGGCAGCGGTTTGGTCGAATCTGCCGCTTTCTATCTGGACAAGTCATCTCTTCACCCCCAATTCGCCATTGACACACTTTAAAGGATTATAATTGGAGGTTTCCCCGCAAGTCAATACAAAAGAACGTAAATTTTTGTTAAATATGAAACAAGGCCCGCCCGGGGCCTTTGAATCCTAAGAACAATCTATGTGAACTTCTATGCCATCTCCTCGAACATGTCTTTCCCAACACCGCACTCGGGGCATACCCAATCCTCCGGCAGATCCGCAAACGCTGTCCCTGGTGCCACATCCTGCGATGAATCCCCCTCAGCAGGATCATAAATGTAACCACATACCGTACATTCCCACTTTGACATGCTAAACGCCTCCTACATCAATTTTCTAGATACTCTCGCAGACTGCTGGGAACAGAAATGCCGTAGGACTCATACATCGTCTCAAGAACTATAGGAGTCAGATTAACGCCTCCGTACAGAATGGTTGCATCCGGAAGAACGACGGAAACGCCCTGTTCGTCGGCCACTTGGCCGATAAACTCTCGGACAGAGGCAATCAACGCCGCTCGCAGCTCATCGGCTGTTTGATCGAGCTGGCGCTCAAACTCAGCAGCCAAACTCTCCATTTCATTTTCGGTCTCCAGCTCCGCTGCCGCTGTCTGGAACTCCTCCGTGATCTCCTCAGCATAGGCCTGAAGTTCCGCATTCCTGCTGTCATACTCTGGATGAGCGTTGAACAGAAACTCGAAATCTACATAGCCCACACTAGATGCCCCAACTCCTGCCGCAGCTGCCAACACTAAAACCAACCCAAACAGTAAAACTGATTTTCGCACGCAGATAATCCCCCTTAAAAATGATAGATTAATCCGAAACCTTACTCCCCGTCCCCAAGACCCGCCTTGGTCACTGCACCTTTCGTGCTGGTCGCCACATCCCACAAAGTGCGTTCATCTAGGACTTTTATCATGGCTGTCTGTGCTTCTTCCCAAACCTCATGCAGAGGGCAGTTATCGCGGTTTTCACAGTACCCCTCGCGGAGCAGGCAGCGCGTTATGGCTATCGGTCCTTCGATCAGTTCGACAACCTCTTTGACCGAAATATCGCGCGGGTTTATCACTAAGCGGACACCGCCTCCAGGGCCCCGGACTCCTTCTACCCATCCCTTCGTACGAAGGGTAGCCATGATTTGGGGTAGAAAGTTAGGTGGAATATTCTGCCTATTAGCTATTTCCCGCGACGAAATGTACCCATCGGGATGGGCCGCCAACTCGACTAGCGCGCTGATGGCGTACTCCGCTTTCTTGGTAACCTCCACCATTTAACCTCCCTTTTAACACACATCTCAAAGACCGTAAAACCAACCGTCTACATAATAAATTATACATATGGGATCTGGGCAAGTCAACCAAATGCGTACAGAATCCGCGCCACCAGTTCCAAGCCTACTGTGTTGCCTTCAAACTGGCTGCGGCGATCAAGGAAAGACTGCTGTTCGGTTGAAACGGCTCTTTCTTGTAGCTTCCGTAAAACTCAGCCGAAAAGCCGTGTTGTGCCAAAACCCCAGCCAGCATGCCAGAACGAATAGGATTCAAAAAGATACGGTTGACATAGACCTGGTCCCGCTTTCGCAGAGTGAGCTCCGACGAAAACTCCAGCCGGCCATCTTGTAAGGGTGTATAGGTCCTCCGAAAGACAAGATTGGGCGTCTCGATAAGCGGAAGCTCCACAGGACCTTGCGCCAAAATTCGGTCAAAATTGACAATCTGCACGATGAGATGCCCGCGCGAACGCAGCTGACCGACGGCATTGGCAAAAAAGGCCTGCACTTGTTCTTTGCCCATAAGATGCGCCAAGGAATTGCCCAAACATAGAATCGCGTCAAAGTGGCCCATATCCTGGCACTGCAGCATATCACGCACATGAAAAACAGCCTTTTGATGATGATCTTTGGCACGAGCCTGTTGAATCATCGTTGGTTCGAGATCAACACCAACGACATCCCAGCCAGAGTCAGCGAGAAAAAGGCTATGCGAACCAGTTCCGCAGGCTAGATCGAGAATACGGCCTTGCGCTGGAAGAACCGACCGCAGAAAGTCCCCCACAACTGGATTAAAGGGAAACACTTCGTCGTACCAGCAACTCAGCTGCTCGTAAAACATCTCCGTATCTCCTCGTTATTGGGTATTCGCTTCATTGTCCATGAGTTCCTTGTGAAAACTGTGTTTATCAAACACCAAATATCGCCGCGGATAGGGGATTTCGATTCCTTTTTCATCAAAAGCCTGCTTGATGCGTTTGCGAATCTCGCGCGACATGGACCACTGTGTCATGGGTTTTGCTTTCGCCAAAGTCAAGAGTTTGACTCCTGACGCTCCCAACTCCTGCACACCCAGTACCTTCGGCCCCTCGACAACGTCTTCCAACTCTTCGGCCAACTGAACAAACAGCTCATCAAGCACATCCATGGCGTTTTGAACGTCCTCCTCGTAGGCGATATCGACATCGACTAGCACTCGCATAGCGTTACCCATGTGGTTCGTAACTCTCTCCACTGTCCCGTTTGGAACGATGTGCAGTTCGCCGCCAAAGTCGCGGATTTTCGTGACTCGAATGCCGATCTCCTCAACGAGGCCGCTAGTTCCGCCGGTAGAGATGAAATCCCCGACATCATACTGGTCCTCCAATAGAATGAAAAAGCCCGAGACCAGATCTCTCACGAGATTCTGCGCGCCAAACCCAATAGCTAGGCCCCCGATACCTGCCGCTGCGATCAACGAGGAAGTCTGGATACTCAGCTGCTCTAGAATCATCATCCCCATAACGAAGAAACCCAGATAGCTGACAACGCTTCGTCCCACATTCGCCAACGTCTTAACCCGATTCTCCCTAGCCCGGTCCTCAACTAACCGGTTGGCCAAAAGTCGGTTAACCGCTGCGTGGGCGATTCGTAGCGCTAGCGTACCGATAACGAGGATGAATACAATCGAAAGAAGCCCCTGCGCACCGGATACGATAAGCGCTCCCGTTTGAACACCCCAATTGCCCAAATTAAACACCTCCACCTACCTATATTCTTCTCACCGCAAACATTTCCCTCCCGGATCCATCTGCTTGCCAATTTACCGAAAACTTGCTACAGTAGGGGTAATTGAGGAGGTGCCTGCCCTTGGAACGTCTAGGAATCATTGATGTGGGTTCAAATTCGGTCCGCTTGGTCATAATCGATGTGGATGACCACGGCGCACATCATCAAGTGGAAAACCTAAAAGAGACAGTGCGCCTGGCTGGTAGTATGGATGCTTCGGGGCAGATATCTGAGACCGCCATAAGTTACGCTGTGGAGACGATTCGTTTGTTCGCCAATTTCTGCCGGACACGGCGGGCAGATCGAGTCATTGCGGTGGCCACGGCCGCTGTCCGCAGGGCAGCCAACCGCGAAGAACTCGTCCAGCAGATCTCCGGCGAAACCGGTTTGTCGCTACGGGTTTTGTCTGGCGAGGAGGAGGCTCATCTCGGCTACATCGGCGTCGTAAACACGGTGAGCGAAGAGAATGCCCTCATGGCCGATCTCGGCGGGGGCTCATTAAAGCTGGTTGCCTTTGAAAACCGTATGGAACAGCACGCCGAGAGTTTGGATTTTGGTGCCGTCACGTTGACCAAAGAGTTTGGCACATTCGAACAGACCACACAGGAGTCACGGTCAGCATTAGCGGCTTTCCTAACCCGGGCTTACCAGGGGATCCCTTGGCTGCCGGGAATTGAGCCGATAATCGGCATCGGCGGCACGTTTAGATCCTTGGCTAGGATTATTCGCCGCCGCAGGTCCTACATTCCAGACACAACGGATTATTTCGAGATCTCGAAAGAAGACGTTTGGGCTGTCTATGAGGATCTTGCCCAGCGCAGTCTGGGCGAGCGACGAGACATGCCGGGCCTCGAAGAAGCCCGCGCGGACATTATGACAGCCGGCACTGCAGCGATCTACTATCTCCTGGAGGTAACTCAACGCCCTAAAATTATCGTGACCACCACGAGCATTCGTGACGGACTGCTCTACGAACACCTCAACCGGTTCACAGGGGATCCGATTGTTCTCAGTGTCGTGACACACCACATCGACAACTTAATTAACTACTACCGGTTAGAGGAGAACCATCTCCGCCGAGTATCCAACCTTGCGGTGACACTGTTTGACCAGCTCACACAAGCCCATAGACTATCAAGCCGCGAACGCAGGCTTCTGCTCATCGCCGGGCTTCTCCACGAGATCGGCGTTGTCATAGGCGTTGAGGGGCGGGACAAGCACACGCTTTATATGCTTCTTAACGCGCCGCTGCACGGACTGCCTCACCGCGAGCGAGTCATGATTGCCTATGTAGCTGCCAGCCATGACCACATGTATCTGACCAATATGCAGAATTACGTGGAAAATGGCCCTTTACAGCCCGCTGACCTGCCTCTGGTCTCGAAACTTGCATCCATCTTACAGATAACCCACAGTTTGGATCGGTGCCAAACAGGGGTTGTCACCCAGGTTCAAAGCGAAGTTGATCAGGAGGCTGGTGAATGCCGGATTTATGTTCGAGCCCGGGCAGGGGCCGACTTGGAAATGAAGGAAGCTCGCCGAAAAGCTCGACTGTTTGGCAAGCTTTTCGGCTTCTCTGTTCATATTGAAGCAAAATAGATTGGTAGACGGGAGTCGGTCAACATTGAACAAATTGCTCGCAACGGTACCTCGTCCCATTCTTTATATCGGCGCAGTAGCAACGGCGGGGATTCTCTTCGCTCATTTCGTGTTTCCGTACACGGTACCCTTTGTCATCGCGATCATCTTGGCCGCCATTCTTGATCCCCTCGTGGAACTAGTCAACAGAAAGCTTCGGTTCCGCCGAGGATTGGCTGTCTTTGCCGTTCTTCTGGTACTTTTCGCCTTCTTCATTGTCATAGGAGTCGGTATTCTGCTGACCGCTGTTAGCGAGCTTCAGGACTTGGCGTTCTCCGCCCAGCGGTTTGCAGTGCTGGAGTTTCAGCGGTTCGAGACGTGGATCCAATCGTTCCGTTCCCTGCAGGAGTATGTCCCGGAGAACTTCTCGATCGTGATTGAAGAAAGCATTGCCGATATTAACAACCTAATCGCCAACACGGCTCGCAGCACCGTAACCATAGCCGTAAACTTGGTGCGAGACATTCCGCGCTTGTTCATCTATACACTGGTTACATTTCTTGCGACGTTTTTCATGAGCAAGGACAAAGAGAAGATCGGCCACTCGCTGCTCCAGCTGGTGCCTGATCATTTCCAGAACCGCTCTGTTCGCATCCTGCGAGGAATCCTGTCGGGAGCGATGGGATATGTTCGAGCTCAGCTTATCATCGTGACGGTCACGGCCCTTATTGCTACCACGAGCTTCTTACTGACTGGAGTCAACTATGTTTGGTTTCTCGCTATCCTCATTTTCATCTTGGACTTCATTCCCGTCATTGGCCCTTCGCTGGTCCTTCTTCCTTGGGCCGGGTATGCGGCGTTTCAGGGCGATTTCCGCACCGCCGTTTTTTACCTGCTGACCTATGCAATGATCGCAGCGACCCGCCAAGTCCTCGAACCGAAACTCATTGGTGACCGCATCGGAGTGCACCCTCTGCTGACCCTGTTCTCGCTCTTCGTCGGTGTACAACTGCTGGGACTCATTGGGTTTTTCTTAGGACCCTTTCTAGTCATAACAATCAAAGCTCTGTTCATGTCTGCCGATGAAATCCATCAGGATCTTGAGGACGCAGAAACGCAATAAAGGAGGAATCTGGGAGTTTTTGTCGTAACTAAATCACAGTAGTTTAGAATCTAATTTAGGGGGGTTGCTGCGTCCGTCGACCATCCAAGTAGAGGAACCCGAAGCCTTCCCAAACACATTTAAGGAGGAAACAGTATGCGAAAAAATCTTTCGATTCATGTTCTAATGACAGTGGTTTTGATGCTCGCCTTGACGGTCGGTGCATCAGCTGACGTAAGCATTTCTGTGGCTAACACGTCGGACATCGTTGACCTCGATCCCCAAGGTCAGAACGATGTACCGTCGTCCAGAGTGCGGGCCCAGATTTATGAGACGCTCGTCTTTCAGGATGCCAACCTTAACTTAGTACCCGGCCTAGCTGTATCGTGGGAGCAGGTAGACGAGACAACCTTTGAGTTCGCACTCCGAGAAGGCGTCGTTTTCCACAATGGCGAGCCGTTCACAGCTCACGATGTGAAGTTCACTTTGACCCGGCATCTAGACCCGGAAAACAACTCGCCAACGCAGTTTCTCATCGGATTTGTTGATGAGGTTATCGTGGTGGACGACTATCGTGTACGCATAACAATGAAGGAACCATTTGCACCTGCATTGAGCCACCTCGCTCATCCGGCTACCAGCGTCCTTAACGAAAAGGCCGTTCTAGAAGCTGGCGAAGACTATGGTACCCAAGTGGCAATTGGTACGGGACCATTCCGTTTCGTTAGTTGGGCAGTCGGTTCGCATGTTGACCTAGCTCGTTTCGGCGATTACTGGGGCGAACCAGCCAAAGCTGACCGGCTCCGTTTCCGCGGTATTCCTGAGAATACTGTCCGCGCGATTGAATTAGAAACGGGTGGAGTCGACATCGCTTACAACATTGCGCCCATGGATGAACTGATCCTGGAAGCCAATCCTTTGGTCGTTTTGGACAAATTCGAGACCCTTGCCACCCACTATGTTGGCTTTAATGCTCAAAAAGAACCTTTTGACAACGTGCTTGTACGGAGAGCGATTAACCACGCCATTGATGTAGATGCCATCGTTGACTATATCTACACTGGCCAGGCCATACGGGCAGCTAGCCCCATCTCGTCCCAGGTATGGGGTGCCAATACGGATTTGGAACCCTACGAGTTTAACCCGCAACTAGCGCGAGAGCTGCTTGCCGAAGCCGGATACCCGGATGGTTTCAGTACGAGCGTGTGGCTCAACGACAATCCCCTGCGCATGGAGATTGCCGAAATGGCCCAGGCCAACCTGGCCGACATCGGCATCGATCTGGAAATCCAAATCCTGCCTTGGGGAACCTATCTAGAGGACACCGCAGCAGGACGCCACGACATGTTCATTCTTGGCTGGAGCTCAGTAACGGGTGATGCCGACTACGGCTTGTACGCGCTGTTCCACGGCAGTCAGTTTGGTAACGCAGGAAACAGGACGTTCTGGTCCCATCCGCGCGTTGACGAGCTGTTGGACCTCGCACGAGTTACAGCGGACGAAGATGTGCGCCTGGCAGCCTACTGGGAAGCACAGGAGATCATCAGCGAAGAGGCTCCGTGGCTCTTCTTGATCGCCACGATGGAGGTTACAGGCCTTCGTAATAACATCACCGGGTTTGAGCCCCATCCGGCAAGCCATCACAAACTGCACACAGTAACACGAGTCGAATAGCAGCCATTAAGAGAAGACAGAGACCGTGGACAGGCGGGGTGCTGACAGCCCCGCCTGTCTTGTGCACCTCTCGGAAAAGGTGGTGATACTTGATGCTCACTTATATCATCAAGCGCTTTCTCATGCTCATACCCGTTCTTCTCGGCATTTCGATCTTCGTCTTCTTGATCTTGCATTTAACGCCTGGCGATCCGGCTGCGCTTATGTTGGGTGAACACGCTCCCGAAGAGCAGTTGGCATCGCTGCGAGAACAGATGGGACTGAATCGACCGCTGCCGATTCAGTACGTAACCTGGTTGGGCCGTGCTCTTCGACTGGACTTGGGGCGTTCCCTACGGTCAAATCGGCAGGTCACCCAAGAGATCGCTCAGCGCCTTCCCGCCTCGGCTGAACTGGCTATCGTCGCCGTCCTGTTCTCCCTCGTGGTCGGGATACCTGTCGGCGTTATCTCAGCGGTCAAACCGAATTCAATCATCGACAACGTCGCCATGGTCGGGGCTCTGACAGGAATTGGCATGCCCGCGTTCTGGCAGGGACTCATGTTGATACTCATTTTCTCCGTTACATTCGGCTGGTTCCCGTCGTCCGGCCGTTTAGGGGGATGGCAGTACTATGTCCTGCCGGCCCTCACGTTGGGAACTGCCTCTACGGCCAGTATCGCCCGCATGACTCGTTCAACAATGCTCGAGGTTATTCAGCAGGACTACATTCGTACCGCGCGCTCAAAAGGCCTGACCAACCGAGTTGTTATTCTTCGCCATGCACTGCGCAACGCTCTTATACCAGTCGTCACCATCGTTGGCCTGCAGTTTGGCACTCTCATGGCCGGAGCTGTTCTTACTGAGACAATCTTTGCCTGGCCCGGCATCGGCCGAATGGTGGTGGACGCCATAAACTCGAAGGATTTCCCGGTCGTGCAGGGCGCAATAATGACATTCGCTATCGTCTACGCACTGATTAACTTGGTTGTGGACATCTTATACGCTTTTCTTGACCCACGGGTCAAAACTCGCTACTCGTAGAGGAGGGGTGGAGATGGCCGAGATTCCAGAAAACAGCGTGTCCCAGACACTCAACCCGCGGCATGCACGCACACGTATTCTCAAACTTCTCCTCCGCAATCGCAAAGCGTCGGTGGGAGCAGTCATTCTTCTGATCCTCGCCCTGAGTGCGGTTTTCGCACCGTATATAACCAGTTACAGCCCATCGTCCCAGAACATGCGAAATCGCCTGCAGCCGCCAAGTTACGGGAACTTACTAGGTACCGATCAATTTGGGCGTGACAGCTTTACGCGGATTATTTACGGCGGCCGGTTGTCCCTGCGAGTTGGTTTCACTGCAGTCGGCATCGCACTCTTGATAGGCGGCTCAATGGGTCTGGCAGCCGGCTACTACGGCGGTATAATCGATAACGTGATCATGCGCATCGTCGATGTCATGTTGGCCCTTCCTGGGTTTCTGCTGGCTTTAGCCATCGTAGCGGCGCTAGGACCCGGCCTGGAAAATGTCATCATGGCGATCGGAATCGCCTATATTCCTCAGTTCGCTCGAGTCATGCGCTCTTCTGTACTGACCATCCGAGAGCTGGATTATGTTGCCTCGGCTCAGGCTGTAGGGGCTTCGGATTGGCGCATCCTCCTTTTCCACGTGGTTCCGAACAGCATTAATCCCATCATCGTCCTTTCTACGTTGGCCATGGCCGGCGCGATTCTTTCGGCTGCCGGCCTCAGCTTCCTAGGCATGGGGGCACAGCCGCCGACACCGGAATGGGGCAGCATGATTGCTACGTCTCGGCCTTTTATCCGCGTGGCCCATCATGTGGTGACGTTCCCGGGTATCGCTATTTTCGTTACTGTCCTGTCGTTAAACATGGTCGGTGACGGGCTGCGCGATGTACTCGATCCTCGCATGAAGAATATTTCCTAGGAATGCGTTCATTTCCCCCGTTTTCCTACGGACGAGCGCCAGTTCACGCCGTTTACCTGGCATTTTAGGTAAACGGCGTGAACT
>SLOG01000231.1 GCA_007132635.1 Limnochordia bacterium | reverse complement strand
GAGGCGTGAGTCTTTGGTATCGACGAAACTGGAAGCCTGAAGTATCTCGATGCCTCAGATAGCCCTGCAGGTATCCGCTGGAAAACAGTGGTCCAGGCCGGAAATACTCACTGGGGTTGCTTTCTATGGTCTCCCAAACGGCAGCCGATACAGATGTCTGCCCACCACGTTCGCTGTGTTCGAGTATGTACTCACTCAGTGGCTGAAAAGCTCGGATCTCTCGAAGGAATTCCATGCCGGCTCCATAAGCACCAAAAGTGAAAGACTGCGGGCTGAACTGGCGTTCGTACTCGGCAGCCCAATCAGGTTCGTGAACGTAGTACAACGTTGGCGTGGGGTACCACCAAAACAACACTCCTGCGCTGATCAACAATCCGACCAAAACCCAACGAACCACCCAGAGCATGCTTGTTGCCTCCTTGCAGGATCAGGGAAGTAGAATGCCAGGCAGCCGATGTTTCCAACTCTGCCCACCGTCCTGCGAAATGTGCATTCCTTGGGTAGTGCCGATCAAGAGGAGACCAGCACTACCGGTCATGTCTAGTACTTCCCCTTCAAGATGAAGAAGTGAGCGGCCCACCGAATTGTCCTCATTCAAGAGTGCCACCACTCCAGTTCGACTAGCGGCCACGATCTGATCGCTGTCCCCTGCCTCAAACCAGCGGTATTCATCCTCTCCAGCTGCCGAGTTCTCGAGTTCCCATCGCCCGGCGCTGGCATCCCATACGAAAGTCGACATCTGCCGTTCTGTCACCAGACGCCCATTTTCATCGAAAAACACTCGACGTTCCATCTGGCCAAATGGATGACTGGACCACGAACCGTTACCGTCCTTGTGTGACTGCATTAGGAGTTGATAGGCACCTAAGGCCAAGGTGTAGTTGGGATGAAACATCATACTACGCACCATGTATCGATGCTCGGTGGGGGCTTCGGCTTGGATGCCGCGCCACTCACCCTCCTCTCGGATGTAAAGGCCTCCTTCTTTTCTGGTCAGCAGGTATAACCGCCCGTCGACATCCGACGCGATACCGAAAAGCGGTATATCGCCCCAAAAGTTCGCGACCTCCTGCCAGTCCTGTTCCCCTTCAGGTAGAAGCCAGAGCGAACTCGAAGACATAGCGGCGTAATACATGCCTTCTTCTGCCGCGGCCAGTTTATTGTCAGACGACCAGGCCTCTGGTAATGCGACCGCCGCCCAGGTCTCCCCATAGTCGCGACTCGCAAAGACTCCACTCCCCGTGACAGCAGCCCAAATGCGACCCGTGCCATCCACGGCAACTTGCTGAATGCGCTGCGTAAACGCATACGGCTGCGCTAGCCAAACCTCACCATAAGTGCGGGACCCGAACAGATTGCCTGTCCTCGTCAAGGCCCACCAACGATCCACGCTGGCAGCACTGAGCCGTACACCCGAGTCCCACTCATCGTGCCACTCCAATTCCGACCATGTGAAACCGCCATCAAATGACACTGCAGCTGTGGCTTCCGGACTGGAGGCCAAGACAATCCCATCAGGAGACACGTCTATTTGATCGACGATCCAACCGGTGAAGACTGGATCCGCCAACGCCCATCGAGAAACCGGTGTCTCCGAAGGTCCCAACCGTAAAAGGCCGCCCCCCAGGGTGCCAGCAAAGAGCTGACCACCCGACCCGGGTACGAGTGTCAAGAGGTCCTTGTTCGTCAACCCTTCACTGAAGTCCAACCACACTCCTTGTTCCGGATCGAGAAAATAGACGCCGTGCCCGAAAAACCCAGTGTACAAACCATTGTTAGTAACAACAGCTGCTTGAATCGGAGCTTCAAGAGGCAGCGCAATCTGTTGATGACTACTCATATCCACCGAAGGATGCAGACCGGCCCCAGCGGCCAGAAAAAGGCCTCGTCCCCAGATTTTAAAAAGGGTAGAACTGCCGGACTCGGAGGCGTACACCCAAGCAACAGGCTGCGTAGTGATGAGCTGCCAATTCTCAGTACCGCTGTCTGACCAGTGAAGTCCAGTGCTCAATGCCAACCATGCGCCGCCGCGAGGGTGTGGAAAGAAACCATAACGGACACCTCGAGGGAGATCCTCCAGCTGCCGCCACAAGCGTCCGCCATCGTCGGAGGCGAACATTGAAGCCGATCCGTCTGGCGTCAGAACGAGGCAGCCATCAGCCAAGTTGTGAATTCCCGACTGTGCAGCGGTCACAGTGACGACAAACAACATAACAACAGAAATCGTATAAGCTAACGAATGACAGATTTTTCTGCCCGCCGGAATCACCGTGGATCCTCCTTGGGTCGCTCTTGTTTGCTTTCAGGATTGTGCCCACTCGCGGCAGTTAGTGAAAGCCTTGCCAGACTACCGTTCATCTCCGCGAGCATCTCATAGACCCGAAAGGGAAGGAGGACGAGCTCACAGGCAATTCGCCAGATAACGTTAACAAAAACCCAGCCGATGAGAATGCCTATCCATTCCCCCACGCCGGTAACGGCATCCGGAAGTAGAGCTCGTACCGCATCAATATCAAACCCTATTGGTACGCCGATGACACGGCCAACCACGCCCAGTACCATACCGCCGTTAAACAGGATTAGACCCGCCAGGAAAAGCAGTTTCACCAAGGTGCTGCTCCAAAAGCTGCCGAAATTGAAAAAACCGTTCTTTTCGAAACCAAGAAAGCCTCGTCGATGCCTTTCCTGCTCTTTCAACTCCTGATCCATCTCTGCCAGCCGTCTGCGCAGTTCGTCTGAACTCATTTTTGGTTCTTGCGAAGTCGGCTCTCGCATAGTCATTGGCGTATCCTCCTCTCCACTCAGTTAATCCCATCCTCGTAAGGGTTAAGAGCATAGATGTTCACACTACTCTCGATAGCCGCAGTCCCGCTCTGACTACTCCACACAAGCTCAGACACACTCAGCGTTGGATATGAGGCTTGTATGGCCTTGAGAAACTCCCAAAGCGACGAATCCTCGCCTACCAATCGAAACTGAAGCGACAAAACAGCGGTTGGACTCTCTCCTGATTCTGTGCTTGCGACCCAGTGGGTCACTCGGCCAAAGTCAGATGCCAACTGCTCGATATCACTATGAATAAACGGAAGACGTTCAGGAAGGGGCACTTGCTGCCGGTAATCATCCAGCGTCTCCTTTAGTTCTGCCTTTGCTGCTTGGAGGTGCGCGAATTCTGTCATCTCTTGAGATAACGTACGCTGATAACGGCTCTCTGCTGCTAAGCGCCCCTCCAAAACAGCAATCTCCTGCCGCATTGGTAGTAGGAAGAAGAAAATGGTTATAATGATCAGAACAATGACGGGCGAAACAGACAGGACAGGAACCGCGATCCACCGCAGAAACGGCGGAAGTGATGGCATCAAAACTTGACTCACCTCCCTGATCACAGGCTATCGCCGCCTCTCTGTCCCTCAATGATGAAGGCGGCGCCTCTATCAGTTACTTCCGGCAGGGGTTGGCTGCGGACAGCGCGGTACCCATACCCATGCATGAGAGACATGTAATCAACTACATGATCG
>SLOG01000239.1 GCA_007132635.1 Limnochordia bacterium | reverse complement strand
CGACAACAGAATCAACGGTCGAGCTTTTGCATTCAATCCAAACAAAGGGCTCACCTCCAGGGGCCGCCTGATTTTCTATAAACAATGACTCCTATAGAAAGCTGTTGCTATTCTCGATTTTGACGAACTCAGGTTCACCTCGTTTCCCTTAAATGTCAGGTAAATAAGGTGCTGTGATGCCCTCGTCGGTGGAAAAGCAGAGAAAATCAACGCCTTCTTGCCGGGACTAATGATCGTGGTCATGGTGGTGGTCATCCATCACTCGATCTTCGGCCGGGATGAACGCAGTATGCAGAGCGCCGGGCACAAACCCAAGCTCGACGGTATCGCGAGGCCGTCCATCGAAGGCCTGGATAACAACTTCTTGTCCGACAGCAACCGCCAGATCTCGGCCGACCCAAACAGCGGCTCGCGGGTCGCTTGTACCTGGAATCGCCAACACGGCAGTCTCCACCAGTTCGTGCTCATCCAGCGAGAATACGTGGGCCTGTCGCTCGGACGCCGAGACGACAGACAGGTACGTGTATGTCTCATTGACCGCCCAAAACGCCGGATCGGGGATTCCTACATAGCTGTAGGAACCAGTTGCGACGTCCACCTGAACCACACCATCATCCACCAGCACAAAGGCTTGATGCCCATCAGGACTTGCGAATACGTCTCGAGGGTTCTGCAGGGGAAGCTCTCCGTAGCGCGTAGTGTCTAGCGAGTCGAGATCAACAATTTCTAGACCGCTCTCATAAGCGACAATCAAGTGGCTGCGCGAGACAGCCAGCTGCGAGGGAGCCTGCTGCACCCGAAACGAAGCCAGCCTCTCAAGCGTGTGCAGATCATAGACATCCACAAGGCGCAGGCCGGCATCGCTAACGGCTAAGTGGTGTCCGTCAAGGGCAGCCGGCCCATCTGCGTTAGGCACGATCACCTGCAGGCCATCTTGGCTGCGAAGCCATCCTATTGTGTGATGTTCGGGGTTTGACACTAAGAAATCCTGCCCGCCGCTGGCAGCCAGAGATGGCGAACCGGCTGTACGGTGTTCCCAGAACAGCTGCGGCGCCAGGGCAGCTAGATCATAGTGATCCCCGTGTTCTTCCAACACTAGGCCGCTGGACCAAACCTGTACGGTTCTATCATGTTCGTTGACGAGCGCAAGAAACCTGCCGCGCTCGCTGACCATACCCCCGGTATACGCAGACACCGATACTTCACCGGAACTGACCACCCTGTGCGCCCTCACGTCAAGATAGACCAACTCACTTCCGACTTCATCCAGCACAAAAATCCTGTGCGAAACCTCGTCATGATCGTGGTGGGCACCGTGGGCAAACCGAATACCTGAGCTCGTCAAGATAACAAAGACAATCAAAACCCAGTAAAACCGCCTCGTCATGAAAACCGCCTCCAATTGATACAAAGTATCATTTTTGTCTATAATACCTTACTGAGGAAGTTTTGTCCACAGAAAACTGCCTTGGCTAGTGGCTTTTTTGGTTGTCCGCATCGCAGCGACTGCAGATCCCGTAAAGGTCCAGATGGTGTCCCTGGAGGCGGTAGCCCGAACGCTTCGCAATAGCCGCCACATCATTGCGCATCGGGCACTCGTCGAGGTCGGTGATCTTACCACAGAACCGGCAGATGATTCGGTCATGGTGGTGATCTTCTCCCGGCAGCCCCGCCGCCAGCTGATAGTGCTGGCAGCCTTCTTCCAGGTGAACGCGCACCAAAATACCGATATCGAGCAGCAGTTTGAGCGTTCGAAACACGGTCGCACGCCCAATGCCCTCCCGGTTCATCATCTCATAAAGCTCTTCAGCGGTGAAGGGTCTGTCGAGATCCTCTAGGCGTTCAAGAAGTAGACGGCGCGGCCGCGTGAGCTTGTAGCCGCTCTTCATGAACTGTTCCATAAATCGGTTCATGGGCCGCCCTCCTTTCCAAAGCCGAGATATCGCGCGGACTACAAGTCGACTTCAAGGCTAACGGGACAGTGGTCACTCCCCATAACGTCAGCGTGAATCGCTGCGTCTCGGACCCGGTCTTTGAGTTGAGCGGAGACTAGAAAATAGTCGATTCTCCAGCCGATATTTCGCTCCCGGGAGTTGGCGAAGTACGACCACCAGGTGTAGGCATCGGTCCTGTCAGGATACAAGCAGCGGAAGGTGTCCACAAAACCACTAGCCAACAGTCGAGAGAACTTAGCGCGCTCCTCGTCGGTGAAACCAGCGTTTCGATGGTTTGTGTCCGGGTTCGCCAAGTCGATCTCTTGGTGCGCTACATTCAGGTCGCCGCAGACAATAACCGGTTTGCGCGCCTCAAGTTCAAGAATGTAGTTGCGAAAGGCATCCTCCCATTCCATACGGTAGTCCAACCTCGTCAGCTTACGTTGGGAATTCGGGGTGTACACCGTTAGGAAGAAGAAATCCGCAAACTCCATGGTGATAACGCGTCCCTCTTGGTCATAATCGGCAAGGCCAATCCCTTCGGTGACAGATTGCGGGGTTTCCCTGGTAAACACAGCTGTACCCGAATAGCCCTTCTTAACCGCATAACTCCAGTACTGCTGGTATCCTGGAAGGTCCAGTTCGATCTGGCCCGCCTGCAGCTTCGTCTCCTGAACACAGAAGATATCGCTATCAGCCTGTTCGAAGAACTCAACGAATCCCTTTTTGACACAGGCGCGCAGACCGTTAACGTTCCACGAAATATACTTCATGCTTTGCCTCCTAGAGTCGCAATCGTTTTTCTGGTTGGGGTCAAGCAGATCGCCACACGGCTGCTTACCGGCAGCAGGACTGCGAACCAGAAACCACCTGGTTCTTGCCCCGATCTTTTGCCGCGTACATAGCTTCATCCGCCTGTTTCAAAAGCTCAAGCGGTGTGAGGTCAGCGTGCGGCACAACGGCGGCCACTCCGACGCTTACCGAAATGGACCACCCCTCAAGGGTGGTCGTGCGCTCAATGGTCCGGCGCAGGCTTTCGGCTCTGGCAGCCGCCTCCTCCTCCGTCATGGTGGGTAGGAGAACCACGAATTCTTCCCCGCCATAGCGGGCGGGCAGGTCTTCTGCCCGGGAAAAGGTACTCTTTAGACAATCGCCAACTACCTGCAGGCAGCGATCGCCCAACGTGTGACCGAAGCGGTCATTGAAAGGCTTGAAATCGTCGATATCCAAATACAGAATAGCTAGAGGCTTCTGGTGACGCAGACATCGCCGCCATTCTCTTTCATACGATTCATCAAACTGCCGGCGGTTCGCAAGCTTTGTCAGCTGGTCTTCCAGTGACAGATGCTCAAGTTCTCGATTGGTCTTTTCCAGCTCAGCTTGGGCCTCGGTGAGCTCCTTCGTACGACTGGCCACTTCGGTCTCAAGGCGCTCGTTCCAACGCTGCATTTCCGTACCCAGAATCTCGCTGCGCTCGAAGGCCGCCGCATATCGCTTGGCCAGTACCATGGACTGCGCAAAAACGAAGGCCAACAAACCCATGGAAGATAGGTTCCCCCAGCGGATCAGAGAAGCTAACCACTGATAGTCGGATCGCAGCACGCTT
>SLOG01000187.1 GCA_007132635.1 Limnochordia bacterium | reverse complement strand
GTGTACCGTTGAAAAAACTCCTGCATGATCGCCCCACCATTCCTTTCCATCGTCAGGCACCATTCAGCGCACCGATGCAAAGCGCGGCAGCCGCCACACTTCCTCATTATATTGAGCAATGGTCCGGTCGCTGGAGAAACGACCAGCCTTAGCGA
This sequence comes from Limnochordia bacterium, assembly GCA_007132635.1. Lineage (GTDB taxonomy): Bacteria > Bacillota > Limnochordia > Darwinibacteriales > SLO01 > SLOG01. Next base: position 3,403 of record SLOG01000187.1, on the reverse strand, counting down.
TGTTGATAACAGCCTTTTCCCACCAGGCATCGGGGTCTCGATACACGGTATCCACCCGCTGCTGGGCCCGGCAGTAACTGGCGAAGTCCTGGATAACAAAGTAGGGATCAGCCATACCACCGTGGATGCCGTGCAGCAAACCGTGATACAGATCCGAAAAAATCCGCGGCTGGTCAGCATCTAGGAATCCATCGATCAGCTGCGTGAGTACCCGCTGGAGAGCCGGATTCTGGGACACGACCGCCTGGGGATTGTACGTCCCTTCGCGGTAATACTGGTTCACCCGAGCCGAAGATAAGCCGAAGATAAACATGTTATCGGCACCAACTTCTTCCTCGATTTCCACATTAGCACCATCTAAGGTGCCCACAGTCAGTGCACCATTCAGCATGAACTTCATGTTTCCAGTCCCTGAGGCCTCTTTGCCTGCCGTGGAAATCTGTTCGCTGACATCGGAAGCCGGAATGATAAGCTCAGCAAGGGACACCCGGTAGTTCTCCAAAAAGACGACTTTCAATCTGTCGCCTATGCGGCTGTCGTTGTTGATGAGTTCGCCGACATCGTGGATCAGTTTAATGATAAGCTTGGCCGTTCGATAACCCGGCGCCGCCTTCGCTCCGAAGATAAACGTGCGCGGATGCAGATCCACCTTCGGATCGTCCAAGATCTTGTTGTACAGATACATAATGTGCAGGACATTGAGAAGCTGCCGTTTGTACTCATGCAGACGCTTAATCTGCACATCAAAGATAGAATCAGGGCTAATGCGGATCCCATTGTGCTTCTCCATATAATCGACGAGTGCAAGCTTCCTTTCTCTGCGAATGTCCTGCAGAGCCGCGTGCACCTCTGGGTCCTTGGCATACTCAGCAAATTGGTTCAGAGCCGTGGGGTTGTTGATCCAGTCCGAACCGATGCGGCTATTGATCAAGTCCGTCAACCCTGGATTGGCTTTCAGAGCCCATCGCCGAAAGGTGATCCCATTGGTTATGCCGCGGAACTTCTCGGGATAGAGTTCGTAGAAGTTCTTGAACACAATGCTCTTCAAAATTTCGGCATGCAGCTGAGCCACACCGTTAACAGAAAACGAGCCCACGATGCTTAGATGCGCCATCCTTACTTGACCGTCGCCCACGATAGCCATACTGGCTATGCGATCCCAATCACCCGGGTAACGCCGCCACAACAGGCGGCAAAAACGCTCGTTGATCTCACAGACGATGTCCCAAAGCCGGGGAAGAAGCTCTTGGAAGAGACCCTCAGGCCACTTTTCCAAGGCCTCTTGGAGAATCGTATGATTCGTGTACGCGAACACATGGGTGGTAATGTCCCAGGCCTCGTCCCAACTGAGGCCTTCTTCATCGAGAAGAATGCGCATTAGTTCAGGAATAGCTAGTGCCGGGTGCGTGTCGTTAATCTGGACAACGATTCGCTGGGCCAACTCCCGTATGTCCTGGTGCCGCTCCTTGTAGATCCGGATAATGTGCTGAATGCTCGCCGAGACAAAGAAGTACTGCTGTTTCAGCCGCAGGGCTTTTCCTTCTGTGTGATTATCCTCAGGATACAGGACTTTGGAGATAACCTCCGCCAGTTCCTTTTCCTCTACAGCATCCATGTACTTTCCTTGGCCAAAGAGATCCATATCCATGTGCTTAACCGCCCGCGCCCCCCACAGCCGGAGGGAATTCACTACAGGGGATTTATAACCGACCACCGGAACCTCATATAAAACGGCCTTCACCCGCTGCTGTCCTTGGTGGCGGAACACCGTGCGACCGTTTTCGCGTACCTGCTCAACATAACCGCCGAAATTCACAATCAAAGCCTCTTCAGGAACACTGACTTCCCAAGCACTTCCATCCTCGAGCCAGGAGTCGGGTAGTTCAATCTGGTATCCATCAACAATACGCTGCCGAAAGAGCCCAAACTCGTAGCGAATACCGTAGCCGTGAGCCGGGAGCCCGATGGTGGCCAGCGAGTCCAGAAAACAAGCAGCCAAGCGCCCGAGGCCGCCATTGCCGAGACCCGCGTCCGGTTCTTGATCACCGATCTCGTCAAAGCTCATTCCTAGATCCTCAAGAACCGACTCCACCAGATCCTCAACCTCAATATAGAGAGCATTCATTTCCAAACTCTGTCCCATGAGGAATTCCATGGAAAGATAGTACAGCTCGCGTTCGGGCTGCCGATGCACGGTCTCGCGCGAGAATGACCAGCGCTCCATCACCAAATCCCGCACAGCATTCGATACGATCTTGTACATCTGCCGCTTCGAAACAGCGTTAAGCGAACGACCAAACATGCGTTGGGATTTGTTCTCTAGCGTGCGCCGGAATTCCTTTTTACTCAATGCTGCCATTCTACCACCTAACCTCTTCTGTTATCAGACATATCTCCCGGAGGCGTTTCGGATATATCGGCAGCCGTCTTGCATTGCAGGTACACAGCGCCTAAGGGAGGGAGTTTCAACTGCAGACTATACGGCTGGTTGTGCCAAGGTACATCCTCGGCAACCAGCTCTGTAGAATGCGTCTGCCCAGAACCACCGTAGCTCTCGGCATCGCTGTTAAACACTTCTTCATACGTACCCAAAACAGGCACCCCGATGCGGTAATCATAGCGAACGACCGGGGTAAAGCTGCAGACAATGACCGTAAAATCTTTGCCGTCAGGCGTCTGCCGCAGAAAGGACAACACGCTTTGGTCGCTGTCCTGCGGATCGATCCAGGCGAAACCATCACTCTTTTCGCTAGCCCAGAGTGTAGGTTCGCTGTGGTACAGCTGGTTCAGCGAATGTACGTATCTTTTAATTTTATCATGCATTGGGTGTTCTAGCAAATGCCAGTCAAGGCTCTCCCGGTACTTCCACTCAATAAACTGGCCGAACTCGCCACCCATAAAGACCAGTTTTTTGCCAGGATGAGCCATCATGTAGGCAAAAAGCAAGCGCAGATTGGCAAACTTCTGCCAGTAGTCCCCAGGCATTTTGTCGAGCAGAGACTGCTTTCCATGCACTACCTCATCATGACTAAGAGGAAGAATGAAGTTCTCCGAAAACGCGTACATGAACGAAAACGTCAAGAGATGATGGTAGTGTTTCCGGTGCACGGGGTCGAGTTTCATATACTTGAGAATATCGTTCATCCAACCCATATTCCACTTATAGTTGAAACCCAAGCCTCCGAGGTATGTGGGATGGCTCACCAACGGCCATTCGGTGGATTCCTCCGCCATCATCAATGGATGGTCGAACTGGTCAAACACTACTTGATGCAGCCGACGCAGAAAATCTACGGCCTCTAAATTCTCCGGGCCGCCGTATCTATTCTTTCGCCGCTCATGCATAGGCCGGTCGTAATTGAGATACAGCATGTTGGCGACGGCATCGACTCGCAGCCCATCC
>SLOG01000176.1 GCA_007132635.1 Limnochordia bacterium | reverse complement strand
GTGCTGATGTTCCGTCCCAGCGTCTGGATTATTATCTTGGCGATCAGTCTGCTCACGTGGCGTACTAACGCCCGGATCATTCGTTCGCAGGTGCTGTCGATTGTGGAAAGGCCGTTCATCAAGGCGGCCCGCGTCACCGGTGCCAGCAACAGCCGCATCATGTTGGTTCATATAGCACCCAACATACTACCGCTGGCGTTTCTGCAGTTGGCGGTGGCGATCGGCTATGCGATCACAGCAGAGGCGACACTGAGCTTTCTCGGTTTGGGGCCGCCGCAGGTGCACAGTTGGGGCACGATCCTGCATGCTGCGCGCTTGTCCGGGGCCTGGCGGACCGCCTGGTGGTGGGTACTCCCTCCTGGTGTCTTCATTTCGATCACGGTGGTCTCCGTGTTCTTGGTCTCCCGGTCGCTGGAAGTCTTGACCAATCCACGTTTGCGAGGAGGTAACAGTAGTGCTCCTAGACGTCCGTGATTTGAGGACTTACTACTCCATTGACGACGGCGTCGTGCGAGCCGTGGACGGTGTTTCGTTTAAACTGCAGAAGGGTGAGAACCTGGGCTTTGTCGGCGAAAGTGGTTGCGGCAAGACGACCACAGCCAAGTCGATTAACCGGGTGCTGCCGCCGAATGCTGGCGTCGTGGGCGGCGAAATTCTGTTTAAGGGCCGTGACGTCGTCCAGATGAACCAGCGCGAACTCAACAAATTTCGCTGGCGTGAGGTGGCCATGGTAACCCAGAGTGCCATGAATGCACTGGATCCTGTGTACAAGATCGGGGACCAGATTGTCGAGGCGATAAAGGCGCATCAATCATCGTCGCGGCGGGAAGCCATGGAGCGGGCGGAAGAGCTCTTCATGATGGTCGGTCTTGAGAAGAAGCGGCTTCACGCCTATCCTCACGAGCTATCGGGAGGGATGAAGCAACGCGTCGTCATAGCGATGGCCTTGGCGTTAAGCCCCGATTTGATCATCGCCGATGAACCGACGACGGCTCTGGACGTGGTGGTTCAGGACGGCATTCTGAACCAGTTTGTCCAGCTGCAGCAGCAGATCCAGTCATCACTGATTTTGGTCACGCATGATATCTCCGTGGTTGCTGAAATCTGTCAGCGCGTGGCGGTGATGTATGCAGGCCGAATTATGGAACAGGGAACCACCGGTGAGGTCTTCAAACAGGCCTACCATCCGTATTCGTTAGGTCTTCTCAACGCATTTCCAACGCTGGAAGCGGCGAAAGGGCATCTTATCTTCATCCCAGGAGCGCCTCCCGACTTGTCGCGGGAGATTCGCGGCTGTCTGTTTCGGCAACGCTGTCCGTTTGCCACCAAGGCATGTTCGGACGAACCACCCAACGTCGAGGTCGCACCGGGCCACGAGGTTCTATGCCACTATACCGACAAAGTGGACGAGTTTCGCTCATTGGCCGCCAAGCCTGAGACGTGGCAGAAGCACTTGGCGGGCGGACGACGGCGCGCAAATCGAAAAACCAGTGGCGGTACCGGCTCCGTAGCGACGGCGACGACGACGGCGAAGCGAGCTGAGAGCGGTCCGGCCCAGATGGTTCTTGAGGTGGCGGATGTGGAAAAGCACTTTCCCATTAAGTCGAGTTTTCTACAGAGTCTGCGGGGCGGCAAGCGTGTGCTAAAGGCCGTTGATCGGGTTTCTTTTGACATCAAAGAACGAGAGATCCTTGGTTTTGCTGGAGAAAGCGGATCAGGAAAGAGTACCTTGGGCGAACTCATATCTCTTCTGCAGGAACCGACCGGCGGCCATATTTTATACTTGGGGCAGCCGGTCGCTGGGAAATCGAATAGGGAGCTCAAGGAGTTCCGCCGCCGTATGCAGGTGGTGTTCCAGGATCCGTATGAGACGCTGAACCCGCGGTTCACCGTTCTCAACACTATCATGGAACCGCTCATCGTCCACAAGATTGGTCAAGACTACGACGAACGGGTCAGACTGGCGAAACGGGCTCTTGAGCGGGCTGAACTCACGCCCGTGGAACAGTACATGCATCGCTTTCCTCACCAGCTTTCCGGGGGCCAACGACAGCGAGTGGCGCTGGCCCGGGCTATCGTTATCGAGCCGAAGTTCATCATCGCCGACGAACCTGTGTCCATGCTCGATGTGTCCGTTCGGGCTGGCATTTTGGGGCTGCTGCAGCGGCTTAGGGATGAGATGGATGTTTCTATACTGTACATCTCGCACGACTTGGCGACGATTCGCTATATCTGTGATCGGACGGCAATTCTGTACCTGGGACGGATTATGGAAATCGGGGAGACGGAGGCGGTCATTCAAGATCCTGGGCATCCATACACGAAGATGCTGTTAGCTGCGGTGCCGGTTCCGGATCCCGATGCGGGACGACAGCGTGTTGACCCGAGGGGAGAGATCCCTGACCCGATCGATCTGCCTAACGGGTGCCGCTTTCACCCTCGCTGCGTATATGCCCTGCCCCATTGCGGGTGGGAAGGTCGCGATGTGGAACGGCTTCTACAGCGGGAAATCGACCGAGAAACGATGCCGGCGGATCTGCGCAGTGTCCTGGAGGAAATCGTTGTCGATGGGATGGACGTCCGGGTGCGTACGAAGGATGGCGAAGTGATGGCTGCTTATCTGCGGCAGCTGCTGGAGACATATAATCCTTCGCTGCTAAAAGCTGTTGTCGGTGATGTCGAGGTCGCTGCGGGAGTTGTAACGATTAGATTTGCAGCTCAGCCCGAACCAGACTATGAGGACATGGGTTCGGGTCACGAGGCGGCGTGCTATCTGGCTGGAGATTTGTAGGAGTTTTTCAAGGAGGGACCTGGTCCCTCCTTGAGCGCAAAGTTGCATAGTATTCTAACAGAAACACATCGTTTTCTAACTTATGTCCCGTTCTGACGGATGTATAGACACTCAGTCGTCTATAGTCCAGGATATGGCAATGGAGCCTGTTTGTTATACCTTCCTTCCTGTGCTAGAGTTAATTGAGGGCGGTTAAGTCCGTTAGCAGTGAGCAGTTCGCAGTTAGTAGGCTTGTTGGCATCGGCTGCGCTCTGTGTACGGTTTGACACCCAAACCGAAGAAGGAGGTTTTTTGTGATGGGATTCACAAATCGGACCATTTGGACTAGGACACTTCTGCTCATGTTGGTGTTGGTCGTCGGCCTTGGATCTGCGGCTTCGGCTGACGAACCCATAACCTTTGCCGATTTCAGTTGGGACAGCGTCCAAGTACACAACCGCATAGCTGCGTTTATCATTGAACATGGATACGGCTATGAAACGGACTACATTTTTGGTGAGAGCATTCCACTCCTCCAGGGTCTTCGTCGCGGTGACGTTCAAATCGCCATGGAGCTCTGGTACGACAATCTTATCGAAGCATATGACGACGCCATCGACGCCGGTGACGTTGTTACCGTGGGTTACACGTTCCCCGATGCAGTGCAGGGTTGGTATGTTCCGACGTACCTGATCGAGGGAGACCCTGAACGCAACATCGAACCGACGGCACCCGATCTTCGATCTGTTGAGGACTTAAAGCAATACGCAGAGCTATTCAACGAGGATCC
>SLOG01000036.1 GCA_007132635.1 Limnochordia bacterium | reverse complement strand
TGCCATAGGCGCTGGATACCGCCAACCATACCAACACGCTATATTCCAACATGAGGTGCACACCGACGTAGGGCATGACCATCTTGCTGAGCGAATAGACAATCCCAAAGGCTCCGATCGCCAAGCTCTTTCTGTCCTCGCCACATGCCTCAATCAAGAGTAGACTTACGGCAGTCATCATGGAGGCTGGTACGAGGCCGTGAAATATCCGTGCCACCATAAACGCCGCAAATCCTGACGCCATGTAATAGAACCAAGGGGCAGCTAGTGCTATAAGGACGGCGATGAAAAGAACACACTGCTGGCCGTTCTTCTTGCCTATGTGCGCAAAGAGAGGACGAAATAGCAGGGCAGACAGCATGAAGACGCCAAAAAGTATTCCCATCCGGTCTTCAGAAAACCCCTCATTCAGCAAATGGATAGGCAGGCTGGACTGAACCATACCTATGTTAGACCACACCAGAAACTCAGTACTCAGAAGAGCAGCCAATGACCACTTGATGCTCGCCTGCACGGTTTTTCCCCCCTTTTGATGTACGGTGGGGTTTCCGGGACCGCGTACCCTCCCATTTTTCTCCAGCGTACGCGGTACCAAACACCAAACAGAACCAACTCCCACACCTGTACGTCGCGTCTACAGAAGAAACAGGTCTTTTGGAGTCTTCTCCAACGCCTCCGTGGGACGGCCCGTCTCGCGGCTAATGGCCAGGAACTGTTCTTTCCGGTTGGCCGGTGGCACGTAACGCTCGAAGCGATTTACCATAGTGAGAGCGCTCCTACCACAGACCTCGGCGCAGATCCCACAGCCGATACAGAGGTCTTGGTTAACCTCACAGAGGGACCCAGACCCCGTCTCAACCATGGCCACGGCGCCTATGGGACAGTTCTCCTCGCACTGACGACACCCAATGCAATTCTCCACATGGAGCTCGGGCCAGAAACTGCTAGGTCTAACGAAAGTCGAGCTACCCGTCCGAAGACTCTGGACAGCTCCGCAACAGCAGCTGCAGCAGTAGCAGATAAACTCGGGACTGCCCAGAAGATTGTCGCATAGAAGTACCAGCCGTAACTCCTGCGCCCGCTCGAGGTTGTCGAGGAGTTCTTTCTCCGAAGCCTCGCGGGCGAATCCGTGTCGGATCAAGTACTCAGCCGTTTTTCCCATGGCCGAGCAGATGTCCTCCATGGGTGCACCCAAACTACAGGTGGTGCCCCGATGCATAGCGAGATGCCTACAGGCGCAGGTCTGCAGCGAACCGCCACCCGCAGCCTTGATCAGTGCCGCCGCCCGATCATAGTCCAGAACCTCCGTATCGATGCTCATGTTGAGCACGCGTTCGTACGCTAACGTCCGGAAGATCGACGTTGTCGCTTGGCCATAGCGTTCCTGAACCGCTGGGCTTTGGAAATAGGCATCAAACAGTCCCGTCAGCTCCTCCAGATCTGGCGTTCCCATGCGCATATATGTCCATTCAAAGAACCCAATCACCGGCGGGGCAAGAGTATAGTATACTCTGCCTTGGTACGGGATATCGTACACCAGCCCCTTTTCTGCCATGTCCGACAGCATCTCCGTTACCACAGCCTCCGAGCGTCCTACTGTTTCGTTGAGTTCGCCGGCAGTAACCGGCGACAGCGGAAAGCGGCTTCCCAGTTCAGCTTCACCGGCCGTGTACAGCTTCTGCAAAAGCTCCAGCAGCGCCGGGCCAACGTTAGCTCCAAATGGATGTCTGTACAGCCTGTCCGCCAACACTTGATAGGTTCGGTCACTGCGGCCACCCATGTGTCCCATATAAACCACCTTTCTTTCGATACTCTCTAGCGGACATCCATCAGCTGCCTGTGCTGGGCAAACAACGGAAGCGAGTAAGGAAAAGGTCAGCGCGATGGAGAGGAGATCTCCCCATCGACACTGACCATAGGCACTTCGGCATACACATGCGGCTTCGTTTTTCGTTTTTGACGATAATGGAGTCCGCTCATGAGTGAATTGCCAACTCCTTCGTGACTTGCTAGGAATTTCCTGCCAATAATTCGATTTTTTTTCATTTTTTTGATGAATTTGCTGCCGGGCGCAGGTTGGGCACCGATGTACCAGGTACGCTGTCAGGTTTTTCCAGCGTACCTGGTACATCGACACACTCCGACACACACCAACGATGCAGGACTTTCCTTGCGGCACGTATAAGATCATCTCACACTGTCTGCTATGTCTGCTATGTCTGCTATACTACTGAATCCGTGAAAGCGAAGGTGATGCACTGTGTACATCGGCGTTGACTACTATCCCGAACACTGGCCCGAAGACCGCTGGCCTACCGATGCCAAGCTCATGCGAGACGCGGGTTTTAACGTCGCCCGCCTGGCCGAGTTTGCCTGGTCGAAGATGGAACCGACCAAAGGCCACCACGACTTCGCCTGGCTGGACAAGGCCATCGAAGTCTTGGCGTCCGAAAGCATCCAGATTGTTCTCGGTACCCCCACGGCCACCCCACCTAAATGGCTGATCGACGAACACCCAGACATCCTACCCGTCGACAGCTTCGGACGCCCGCGAGGCTTCGGCAGCCGCCGCCACTACTGCAGCAATCACCCCGCGTACCGCGAGTACTCGCGGCAGATCGCTGCGAAAATGGGCGAGCGCTATGGCCAAAACCCCCACGTGATTGCGTGGCAGATCGACAACGAGTTCGGCTGCCACAACACGGCCCGCTGCTATTGCACCTACTGCCAGAGTGCGTTCCAGATGTGGCTCAAACAGAAATACGGAACCTTGGAAAGACTCAATGCTGAATGGGGAACCGTGTTCTGGAGTCAGACATACTACACGTGGGAATCCGTCATTGTTCCCAAACACACGGTCTGCGAAGCTCCCGGCTGGGCCCGTCACGCTCATAATCCGGGCCTCATGCTGGACTTCTATCGCTTTTCTTCCGATTCCGTCGTGGAGTACCAGCAGGTACAGTTGGATGTTCTGCGTCAGCACACAGAAAAACCCATCACCCACAACATGATGGGCCACTTTGATCAAATCGATTACTTTGATCTCGCGAAAACCCTCGACTTCACCTGCTGGGATAACTATCCCATTGGAGCCCCGGACTACCGAGTCGTCAGTATGGCCCACGACCTCATGCGCGGCCTGCGGCAGGAAAACTTCTGGGTCATGGAACAGCAGAGCGGACCCAGCGGCTGGAACACCCTATCGAGCACGCCCAAACCGGGCCAGCTCCGCCTTTGGACCTACCAAGCCGCCGCGCACGGCGCCGAAGCGATCGTATACTTCCGATGGCGCGCCTGTCCGTTCGGCACAGAGGAGTACTGGTATGGCGTCCTAGACCATGACGGGATCCCTCGCCGCCGCTACCGAGAGCTGCAGACGACAGCCCGAGAGATGCAGGCGTTTTCGAATTGGTTCACCGAATCGACGGTCACCGCCGACACGGCTATAATCAAATCGTATGACAACCTGTGGAGTCATGAGTTCCAGCCGCATAGTGCTGGGTTCAACTACAATGGCCTGCTCATGGATTACTACAACGCCCTTGCGGCCTGCAGTCTGACGG
>SLOG01000050.1 GCA_007132635.1 Limnochordia bacterium | reverse complement strand
ACAAGGTGTCCCATGCTGTCAGTGTGGAAGCAGCCGCCATGATCGAGCCTCTCGCCTGTTCGATTCATGCAGTAAATCGAGGGCAGATTCAACTGGGTGATACCGTCGTCATAGCAGGAGCGGGCCCTTTAGGATTGGGCATGATCGCGGCCTCTCGCATGAAGAGCCCTGGCAAACTGATAGCCCTTGATCTACGAGATGACCGACTGGCTCTGGCCCAACAGTTTGGTGCCGACCTAGCTATCAATCCAGACAAAGAAGACGCCGTGGAAGCCGTACTCAAGCTGACCGACGGTTACGGCTGTGATGTGTACATTGAAGCGACTGGTGAACCGCGCGGGGTCACGCAGGGCTTGCAGATGATCCGCAAGCTTGGGCGGTTCGTGGAATTCAGCGTTTTTACTGACGAAACCACTGTAGATTGGAGTATCATAGGTGATCGGAAAGAATTGGATATCTATGGCGCGCATCTCAGTCCCTATACGTACCCTTTGGCCGTTGAGTATGTTGAATCCGGGCAGATACCGATTCAAAAAGCGGTGACCCACAGATTCCCGCTTGACCAGTTTGAGGCAGCCTTCGCTGCATCGAAAAAAAAGGATCAGACAGTCAAAGTTCTGCTGATCCCGTAATTTTTTCAGTTTTGGCTGGCTATTCAGTTTCCACTCGCCTTCGTAAACGTGCAAGAATCGGCAGCGTCAAGTAGCGAGCGCCCAAGAGAATCACTGACAACAGCGACGTCGACCACATGGACATGACGTTGACCTGCCACGTGAGCGTATGCCAAGGAAGAAGCATCCGTCCCGCATACCATGCCTGCGGGTTTAGGACTGCATAGACGCCATCGATAACATCGGGAATGACTGCACCAACGATTCCGGTCAAACGAAGCCAGAAGGCGCGCGGGTTGTCCTGCGTGTTCCGAACAAATGTCGCCAACACAAAGCCTATCCCGACGCTCTGAATCCCGAGAAATGGGGCGGCTTCCTTAAGCGCCATGGCGTTGAACCAGTTAACAGTGTAGTCCGGCTCGGATACATCCATAACCGCGTGTGACATGACCGCTAAGGCAAACACGGTTCCGGGATTATTTAGGGCCCGACGCTCTGAATTCGCTCCGACGCAGCCAATCAGATCACCGACGATTACATGTTTGAGTAGGTCACTCAGAGTCATCACCCCCTTGCTGTACTGTATGCGATATTGTATAGTCTTTTGTGAGGGTAGAACCAGTTTGTGCTGGGGAGGAATTGCCATGAATTCTGTTGCGCTGCTAAGGAGTTTGGCTGACGCTCGCGAACAAGCCCACGTTTTGGGGCTTACATCGATATGCAGTGCGCATCCGCTCGTGTTGGAGGCAGCTTTTGAACACAGCCAAGCTCATGACTATCCGCTTTTGATCGAAGCCACGTCCAACCAGGTCAACCAGTTTGGCGGCTATACGGGGATGACACCAGCATGTTTCCGCACGTTTGCTGACGACATCGCGCAACGCGTCGGCCGCAGTAGTGCGCGTGTCGTGTTGGGCGGCGACCACATTGGTCCCAATCCTTGGCGCCATAAAGCCGCCGAACAGGCAATGGACAAGGCCTGTGCCTTGGTTGAGGCTTACGTTCGAGCTGGATTTTCCAAAATCCACTTAGATGCCAGCATGCCTTTGGGGGACGACGCAGAGAGTGGAAGTAGTGCTTTGGCTCCGGAAACAGCTGCCGCGCGCGGTGCCCAGCTGTGTGCCGCTGCCGAACGAACATGCGCAGACATGGAAGCAGGCACGGCTCCAGTGTACGTCATCGGCACCGAAGTCCCCACGCCAGGAGGAAGTCATGAAGGCGACGACGGAATTCAGGTGACTACGGCGTCGGATTTTCGGGAGTTTGTGCGGATACAACAAGAGGCCTTCGTACAAGCAGGCGTCGTCCAAGCGTGGGAAAGGACGGGAGCCGTCGTTGTGCAGCCAGGGATGGAGTTTGGTGACAACAGCGTGCATGATTACAGCCGCTGTGCAGCCGCAGAGCTGAGCGCGGCTTTGAAAGAGTTTCCTCAACTGGTATTTGAGGGGCACAGCTCGGACTATCAGACCCGGGCAGCCTTGCGCCAATTGGTGGAGGATGGGACAGCCATCTTGAAAGTAGGCCCGCAGCTGACATTCGCTGTCCGCGAAGGCCTCTTTGCCCTGGAGATGATCGAGCGAGAAATGTTTTCCAGGGACACCGGGATGGAACTATCCGCATTGAGTTCCACCTTGGATGAGGCCATGCTAGCCGCGCCGCAGCACTGGATGAATCACTACCAGGGAAGAGAACACGACATCACCATTTCGCGCAGGTTCAGCCTATCGGATCGCTGCCGTTACTATTGGACAGTGCCCCCTGTACAGCGGGCCGTTCAGCGGCTGCTCGCCAATCTAGCCGATATCACCATTCCGCTGGGACTTGTCAGTCAGTATTTGCCTGGACAGTACCGAGCGGTGCGCGAGGGTCTTCTGCTCACCGACCCTGCTGCATTGGTAAAAGACAAAGTACGCGAGATTTTGGATGACTATGCTTGGGCTGTAGGTCGGCACAGGCAGCTCACAGAAAAAATGGAGGGATGCAGACCTTGAAGATAGCTGTCACTAAACGAGTTCCGGGCTTGGACGAGGCACTGAAAGAGCTGCCTACGGACGCCGACGTATGGGTGCATTCGTCGGAAACTGCACTGGAGCGAGATGAACTCGCCGAAGCGGTGCATGATGCCCATGGGGTGCTAGTCGTTGGGGATAGATTTGACGCAGAACTGATGGATGCGTCACCCCATCTGAAGGTGCTGAGCAACTATGGAGTCGGTGTCGACAACATCGATTTGGATGCGGCTGCAGCAAGAGGCATTGCCGTCACCAATCTACCTCACGAAGTGACCTACAGTACGGCGGAGTTGGCTATGGCGCTTCTGTTGGCGTGCGTCCGGCGCATACCTGAGGCCGACCAATTTGTGCGAACGCACAACCCGTTTTCTTGGACGCCAACAATTATCATGGGTGACAACCTCCAGGGCAAGACCATCGGTATTGTGGGGTTTGGCCGCATTGGCCAGAGGGTAGCCAAGATGGCCAAAGCATTTGACATGAGAATCGTGTACTACAGCCGCACCCGAAAACGCGATGTAGAAGAGACCACGGGCGTGGGATATTTGGATCTTCCGGATCTACTGCGACGCGCTGATGTAGTCTCACTGCATATACCTGGTGGAGAGGACACGAAGCATCTGATTGGTGCTCCCGAGTTGGCGATGATGGCTCCAAACGCGATACTAGTGAACCTCGCGCGCGGCACAGTGGTCGATGAAGAAGCCTTAGCCGATGCCCTGGAAGCGGGGAGTATACGGGCGGCCGGACTTGATGTGTTCGAAAACGAGCCTGCCGTCAACACCAAGCTGACGACACTGCCCAATGTTGTTTTAACACCGCATATCGGCACCACAACCTGGCAGGCGCGGGAAGCCATGACAAAGGGAGCGTTAGCAAATATAGTGTCAACCCTGTGGCCAGAGGAGGCGGGACAATGAGCACACAGAGGATGGAAAGGCCGCGGTGGTTCCGGGAAAAACGGTTT
>SLOG01000428.1 GCA_007132635.1 Limnochordia bacterium | reverse complement strand
TGTTTGTGCACTGGGGGTTATACGCAATTCCGGCCTGGCACGAGCAGATTCTTTGGCGCGGCCGTATGCCTCGCAGCGAATACGAACCCTTGATGAACGAGTTCAACCCGAGTCAGTTTTGTCCAGAGCAGTGGCTGGATCACCTGCAAGAAGCGGGTATGCAGTATATCTGTTTCACGACCAAACACCACGACGGTTTCTGCATGTTTGACAGTGCCTTTACAGACTACAAAGTCACGAACACTCCCTATGGGCGAGATGTACTGAGTGAGCTAGCCGAAGCGTGCCAGCGAAGAGGGGTTCCGCTTGGCCTTTACTATTCTATCCCTGACTGGCATCATCCGAACTATCCTAATCTAGGCCGGCATCACGAAATGTTTGGGCCGCGTCAAAACGACATACCGGACACCGACCAATATATGGCTTACGTGGCGAACCAAGTCCGTGAACTCTGCACGCAGTATGGCCCTATTCACCAGTTTTTCTGGGATGTTAATGTGCTGCAGTACCGCGACGAATCGCTGAACGCCATGATCCGCGAACTGCAGCCTCAGGTTGTCATCAATGACCGCGGACCCGGTCAAGGGGACTATGTCACTCCGGAACGCCATGTGCCGGCTGAGCGCGTCTTCGATCAGCCTACAGAAGCCTGCCAAGCCTTAGGACGCGAAAGCTGGGGTTTTAAAGCGGACGAAGACTATTACGCAGATAAGTTTATCATGCAGAGTATGGCCAGTATACTTGCCATGGGGGGCAGCTACCTGCTAAATGTAGGGCCGAAAGCTGACGGCACACTGGCTCCCGAGAATGTGCAGTCCCTCCAGCATATCGGCCGCTGGTATCAAACGGTTCAGGAAGCATACAGTGATGCACTCCCGGCTTCGTACATGACCACGAACGAAGCCGTCTTGTTGACGCGGCGCGGCAATTCTGTGTACGTCCATCTATGCAGAGAACCGGAAGCCTCTAGTGTCATTCTGCCGCCAATCGAACAGCTTCCAGACCAAGCCATTCTGCTTAACACTGGCGACGTCCTGGAGGCGGTCGTTGATGTTACACCTCGACTGTGGCAGGAACGCCCCTATCTGCGCGTTAGAGGTCTGCCGGTCAACACGATAACCGATGAGGTGATGGTCGTTCGCCTCGATTTCCCCGAGACTGCAGTACGCTGAGGTGGTTCAACTCATGACCAATCACTACCACAAACTCATTCGTCAATTCAGCCAAACGTTCTCCGACCTTGGGAGTTCACTGATACCTGTAGGAAATCTCGACAGCTATCCCATCTTTGGCGGTGCACTGGGATCGCCGCAGGCTCCTTTCCATCTCCTCCTTACTGCTGGATTACATGGTGATGAACCGGGCTCGCCAGCCGGACTGCTGCAGTGGCTCCAAAGGGCGTATCCACACTGGCGTGACCAGCTGTATCTTTGTGTCTTCCCATGCCTCAACCCCTACGGCCTCGAACACTGCCAGCGCGAGGCAGATGGGGGTGTGGATTTAAACCGCCAATTCCACCAATATGACTTTCGGCTAGCTCAGGGACTTCACTGTCTGCTGCAAGGACAGCGGTTCGACCTCGCGATAGACTTGCACGAGGATATCGATACGGAGAAATTCTATGTTTGGGAAATCGCTCCAAAACCTTTATGGGGCCCCCGAGTTATTCAGGGCATTCTCCCTCTGGTACCGGTCTATCATTTGGAGAGCCCCGACGGTGCTCCTGCCGTCAACGGTGTCATCAGCCAAACGTACGCGAGCCTGTCCCGAAAAATAAAGGAGCGGCTTCGGGGCCGCCCCTTGTCACATTTTCTCACCGAACATTATACTGACCATGCGCTGACGACCGAGCTTCCCGGGAAACTACCACTAGCCCGGCGCGTAGCCATAGAAAACGTACTCCTCAACCATGTAGTCCAACGAGGCACAGCCGCTTATATGCGGCCCCGCAGTCGGAGGGCTTCCGTTATGCGCTCCAACGACACCATGTAAGCCGCCGTCCGCAGGTTGACATCTCCGTGTCGTTCTCGTATGGCCCACGTTTTCTGGAAAGCTTCCACCATCTGCGCTTCCAGCTTCGCATGGACCTCTTCTGCTGACCAATAGAAGCGAGAGAGGTTCTGCACCCATTCGTAATACGAAACCACGACGCCACCGGCATTCGCCAGGATATCGGGAATCACGACGATCCCGCGTTCGGCGAGGATCTTGTCCGCCTTTGGTGTCGTCGGTCCATTGGCCGCCTCGGCAATCACTCGCGCCTTAACCGCTGCCGCATTGTCTTCTGTGATCTGGTTCTCCAGTGCAGCTGGCACTAAAAAGTCGCATGGCAGAGTCAAGAGGTCGCCTTGTGTGATCTCCTCAGCCTCACCAAACCCTAGCACGGACCCGGTATCTGCCTTATACTCGAGAAGACCGTCAACGTCTAAACCATTCGAGTCGTGAATGGCTCCTCGGCTGTCACTGACCGCGACTATCGAGACGCCTAACTCTGCTAACAGACGGGCAACGTGCGAACCGGCATTGCCAAAACCCTGGATAACCGCCGTTGCTTTATCCAGCGAAATGTCCATTTGAACGGCCGTCTCACGCATTGTAAAGACACATCCCTGCGCCGTTGCCGTGTCCCTCCCCAGCGAACCGCCTAATACCAGTGGTTTGCCTGTGATCACTCCCGGTTGATTCACACCGCCATGGGCATTGTTGTATTCGTCCATCATCCAGGCCATGATTTGCGCGTTCGTGTACACGTCTGGAGCCGGAATGTCTCGGTCGGGACCGATAAAGCCGGCGATGGCTTTAGCATATCCGCGGCTCAACCGCTCCAATTCTCCGGGGGACAGACGTTTCGGATCGCAGACAACACCGCCCTTACCACCGCCGTACGGCAGACTGACAACGCCGCACTTGAAGGTCATCCACATAGACAGTGCCTTCACTTCATCGATCGTTACGTCAGGGTGGAAGCGTATACCGCCCTTGGTGGGGCCTAAGACATCCGTATGCTGTGAACGATAGCCCAGGAAGGTCTTAACCGAGCCATCATCCATATGGACAGGAATCGAAACAGACAGCACGCGCTGCGGATGTTTCAGAGTCTCGTAGACAGACTCTGGCAGTCCCATTCTAGTGACCGCATCATACAGCTGTTCTTGCACAATAAGGAAGGGATTGTCTTGTTCACGGGTTGGATTCAAACTCGTCACCTCAACTAACAGATTTTTTCCAGATTCCGACATCTTATCAGCGTTCGCTGACCGGCATTCGTATTAAATTCTCCCATGAATGCTCGTTTCCTGCTGCTGCCAGGAAGAAATGTCGAATTTGAGGTGTTCAGTGGGAGCCCGTTGTGCGTCTCGCGATAAGACAGTTTAGTCTGATTTAACCGAACATAGAATGGAGCCACTTGATTTCCCACACTCAAACAGGAAACACAAGTCAGATGGCGAATAGACAATTATGGTATAACCTATGAAGGCGTTGATTTTCTCCGCTTTTCCAAAGACGAGGGCATCACAGCACTTCGTTTACCTGGCATTTAAGGTAAACGAAGTGAACTGGCACTCGTAATAACCGAGAAAATCAACTGCCTTCTA
>SLOG01000193.1 GCA_007132635.1 Limnochordia bacterium | reverse complement strand
TAGCTTCTCGCGGCTTCGCCCCAAAAATGATAGCGTACAGAGTACTGGCGGTGTCGCCAGCGGTCCCATCTCGTTTCTGAAATGTTACAACGCAGCGACCGAGGCTGTCAAACAGGGCGGAACACGGCGCGGCGCCAACATGGGAATCCTGCGAGTCGATCACCCGGACATCCTGGAATTTATCCAATGCAAAGAGGACAACAAAGAGATCACGAACTTTAACATTTCCGTGGGCATTACGGAGGATTTCATGGCCGCAGTCGATGCGGATGCAGAATATCCGCTGATAAACCCACATACCAACGAAATCGTCCGTCGAGTCAATGCCAAGCAGGTGTTTTCTCTGATAGTGGAAATGGCATGGAAAAACGGCGAACCTGGCATCATTTTCCTGGATCGACTCAACCGTTCGAATCCTACTCCTGGGCTCGGCGAATTTGAGGCTACCAATCCATGCGGCGAACAGGTGCGAAAGATAGCCTAGTCTTTATCAACAACACGTCCGGACTGGGGTTATGTCCGTGCAGGCATGCATCTCACCCAATGGCCAACAGCCTTCGGGAACCATAGCATGATGCAGAAGCGAGAGCGTTTGATCAGCGTGAGAAGGACGAGCCTCGCAAGCCTGTGTGTCATATGGTCAAAGCTATACTGCCTGAATCCTAGAGTCTCCGCCTTAACCGCAGGGAGTCCCGAAATCACGCAAAACGCGGGGCTGCAGCCAAATCCCGTCTGTCGGCTGTTTGCAGACGCGAAGCCCCTTTGACTGCCGAGACACGATCCGATGTCGAGACTCAAACGGGAGACCTACGTGACACAAGAAGACTAGTGTGAATCTTTGATGCTTCGCTGCCTCGAGAGAGCGGCGGAGTACGGAGCTGTCATAGTAATCTGCGGAACCTGAAGCGACAGGTATGGCCGTAAACTCGGAAGCGGGAAAGCCGCCCACACATCAGCCGCAGGGCTGGTGACACCTCGACTGTAGTGGTCAGATTCAATGGGTGCTGGTGAAGGACAGCAGGTTAATCGATGTCAAGGCTTGGAGGTATGCGTAATGCAGAGAGCCGAACAAGTGCTTGATAGTCTCGAGCAGCAGGCCATGCGGCCGCATTTCAAGTTCGACCGTCTATACCGAAATCTCTTCAACGCCGATTTCTACCGATATGCAGGGCATGCAATGGCTGTAGAGAGTCCCGCCGTCCATGCCATAATTGATGCCATGCGCTGCGAGCGCTACCGTCCGAGCAGTACAGCCAACGAACACAGCCTCGAGGACCGACTGGTGGCACGAACCGTTTCGGTCATCCTTCGGGCGCTGTTGGGGCCGGCCCGTCCGGCTCGCAGTGCACTGGAGTCGATTGCCGCACAGTGGCCCTGCATCAAATACGCCATTGTAGGACAGCCTCAAGACCACGCTGGCAGCCTATACGGAGCTTTGGTCGTTGAATCTCTTCGTCAACGGATAGTGGATGGCCGGTTCCGCCGGCTTATGCAGGCACTGCTGCAGTCAGGGCTTGAGCTGCCCCCGCTGTACAACTATTGGGTCGCAGACGTAGATGGAATCTATCAACGCCACGCGGGTTCAGTGGTTTACGTGCGTTCTGGAGGACGTTTTCTTTTTGGGATCTCCACAGACTCGCACGCGCGCATATCGGTTCCGGACATTGTTGGCTTTGAGGTGAATGAGTACCGCTTGAGCGAGGGGCAATCGGTGCGGTTTCTAGACTGCGATGTCGACGGAAGCCCGCGTCTTGGAATCCCCAGCGAGATTCTCCGGGACGAGATTCGCCAGTTTTCCAGGCATGGACGACCAGCGCCGCGCTCCGAGTGGGTTCACCTCTCCGAATCGGAAATCACAACAAGGTATTTTGCGCGATTACGAGAATTCATAGACTATTACCGATTCGTTCCGGGGTTAAAGAGGCGAGTCCGCAAACTGCGCTTTTACGCGCTAACGAGTCTGTCCATGACGTTAGCGCAAAAGCTGCGCATGACGCGTCGCCAAGCGTACGAAAGGTTTTCACTGCGGGAGCGCTGGAGAGATGAACTAGCAAAACTCGAGATGATTAACTGAGAGAGCCGTATGCGGGGAAACCCGCCCGTACGGTTCGATGGGGGTTCTGAGGAAAAGCAAGAGCGTTCGATGTTGGATGCTGGATGCTCGCCTCTGTTCTACCCAACCCATTACTTCCAAACGAAAGCTGTAATCTGGGTTCGATTAACGTAGCAAAGATGATTAGGAAAGGCAATAGCGGCTGGGAGGTCGATTGGAGCCGCTTCCAGGATGTTGTCTTTACTGCCGTTAGGCTTTTGGATAATGTGATTGAAGCCAACAACTATCCACTGCCGCAGATCGAAGAGATCACTCGGCAGAACAGGAAAATTGGCCTAGGCGTCATGGGGTTTGCCGATCTTCTGCTGCGACTCAGCATCGCCTACGATTCGCCGGAAGGTGTTGAATTTGGCCGAAGGCTTATGCATTTTGTCCGAGAGCAGGCACGCGAGGCCTCTCAGGCCTTGGCAGAAGAGCGAGGCCCCTTTCCCAACTACGATGTCAGTATCTATGCGGAGCAGAAAAGACCGATTCGCAATGCCACCGTCACGACCATCGCGCCGACAGGCACAATATCAATCATCGGCAACTGCTCCAGCGGCGTAGAACCGCTGTTTGCGTTGGCTTTTACTCGCAATGTCATGGACGATGATAAACTCATCGAGGTGAACCCTGTTTTTGAAGCCATGGTACGTGAACGAGGCCTCTACAGTGAAGCTCTCATGCGTCGAGTGGCCAAAGCAGGGTCGATTCGAGACATATCCGAAATCCCCGAGGATCTGCGCCGCATCTGCGTAACTGCGCACGATATTGCCCCGGAGTGGCATATCAAGATGCAGGCTGCCTTTCAGGAGTTCACAGACAATGCTGTAAGCAAGACAGTGAATTTCCCAAGTACAGCAACAAAGGATGACATCGCTGAGGTTTACAAACTGGCGTTCGAGCTGGGCTGCAAAGGTGTGACGGTCTACCGAAGCGGTTCTCGTGAAGGAGAAGTCTTAACGGTTGGCGACAAGGGACGCAAGGCACCGAAAGCCGGTACTCACCAGCCGCGGAAGCGTCCACCCATCACCCGTGGCCAGACCGAACGGGTGAAAACCGGATGCGGAACCTTGTACGTGACCATCAACGAAGATGAGGAAGGTATCTGTGAAGTGTTTACCGCCATCGGAAAAGCTGGAGGCTGCGCAGGTTCGTTTTCCGAAGCGACAGCTCGTTTGATCTCGACTTCACTGCGGTCGGGTGTGGAATTGGCGCAGGTAGCCCGGCAGCTGCGGGGCATCCGCTGCCCGCATCCTGTGTGGCAGAACGGCAAACTCGTCCTGTCGTGCCCGGATGCGATTGCTAAGGTGTTCGATCGTTACTTGGGAGCGGCTCCAGACGATGGTGAACCCGCTGCAGCAGCCGGTTCTTGTCCGGAATGCGGAGGTCAGCTTCGCTATGAGAGTGGCTGTACAACGTGTGTCGACTGCGGTTTCAGCCGCTGTTAGTTACAACATGGGCATGGACTTAACGGGCACCAACTCGCCCGTTAAGTCCATGCTTCGGGAGGGAGACATCGTGG
>SLOG01000044.1 GCA_007132635.1 Limnochordia bacterium | reverse complement strand
TCCCTGCCCCAGCAAGCGTACAAGAAGAAACCCGAAGAACAGCATAAAAGGGTTGGCCACCGCACTCATCCAAAGACAGGCCAACCCGAAAGCACCCGCGATGGCCGGAAATACGAAACGATGGCCTCGGCGATCGATCTGTCGCCCAATGAAAAAAAGAAGGAATCCTGCCGCCAGCGTTCCCGCGGAGTACAAACTGCTGACAAACGACCGGCTCCAACCAAAGTCAAGGATAAACGAGTCAATGAATACCGAAACACTGTAGGTTTGACCCGGTCCCGAGAAAAAAACACCCAAAGCGGCTATGGCGACGATGACCCATCCGTAAAAGAAGGGAGGATTTACCGGTAAGTTCGAATCGTTAGTATCGGATCGCATACAAGACTCCTCAAAGTGTTTTGTGCTTGGGCTAGGACACTGCCTCGTCTATGGTGCCGCCGCCAAGACACTCGCCGCCTTGGTAGAAAACCACTGCCTGCCCGGGAGTAATCGCTCGCTGCGGTTGTGCAAACGTCACACGGCAAGCGTCTGGTGACTGGAGACGCACGGTCACAGCCTGATCCGGCTGCCGATAGCGAAACTTTGCAGTACACGCAAAGGATGAAGCGGGGGCGCTGCCGCTGACAAAGTGCAGACCTGACGCCGAGAGGCCGTGACTGAAGAGGGCCGCATGGTCACGGCCTTGCACCACATACAACACATTCTGCTGCAGATCCTTCTCCACCACAAACCATGGTTCTCCCGCTCCCCCTATGCCAAGGCCTTTCCGCTGACCCAAGGTGTGGTACATAAGACCTTCATGCCGGCCCAGCACCTCGTCCGTTTCAAAGGAACGAATCTCTCCGGGTTGGGCAGGTAAGTACTGCGAAAGGAACAGCCGAAAATCTTTCTCGCCAATAAAGCAGATACCGGTACTGTCCTTCTTCTCAGCCACAGGCAGTCCCGCCCTAGCAGCGATGAGGCGTACGTTATGCTTTGTATGCTGCCCTAGTGGAAACAGCGCGCACCGCAGTTGGTCCTGGTTTAGGGCATAGAGAAAATAGCTCTGATCTTTCCCGACATCAGCACCGCGCAGCAGACGCACCGTCCCGCCCCAGTCATGGCGGTCCGCATAGTGACCGGTTGCCATATAGTCTGCGTCCAGAGCCAATGCCTTGTCCAGAAAGGCTCGAAACTTGATTTCCTTATTGCATATGACATCTGGATTGGGTGTCCTCCCCAAACGATATTCGCGCAAAAAGTACTGAAACACTCTGTCCCAGTACTCGCTCTCGAAATTTACAGTGTAGTGTGGTATTCCGATGTGAGCACACACGCGACGTACGTCGCGGTAATCCGCTTCAGCTGTACAGATTCCATCCTCGTCGGTCTCATCCCAATTCTTCATGAACACGCCGATCACTTCATACCCCTGCTCTTTCAATAGCAGAGCAGCCACCGCCGAGTCTACGCCGCCGGACATGCCAACCACGACTCGGGTCTTTGACCCTCTTTGCAAAGCATTCCACTCCTATTTCCAAACTCCAACACTGTTTCTCAGTCTACCATAAAAGCATTCGGCTGGTCCACTCAAACTTCGGATTGCGGTTTGTCTGCCAGCGAGCCCCAGTGGATTCCACACGATACAAGGGCTCGCAGAGGAGCCGGATTGTCCCCCTCAGCCATACCCAAGAGGATTCGCACAGCCCAACTTCCAAGCGAGGAGACGGGAACCGCGATGTAAGAAGCGGCGTCAGTATCTGCAGATGGGCTTTTCTGGGAGCCAGAAACCAAGCGACACCCGATAATAGCAAGGTCACTCGGGATAATCAACTCAAGTTCTGCCGCGGTGCGGGAGACAACGTCAGCAAGCTCGTCTGATGCTGCAGCGACTACAGTGGGCTGGAAGGAAACCAGGAGCTTGCGAACTGCCGTTTCCCCACCCTCTTGAAAATCCTCGCATTGCACAAATGCTAACTGCGAAACCGGATGTCTCGCGGCATACACTGCTAGTTTAAAGGCGCGCAGGCGCTCTTCGAGAACGGGATCTTCGCCAACGCCGCTGACGAACGCGATTCTCTCATGCCCGCGTTCTCGCAGTGCACTAACAAGTTCGGCGTACACGCGGCGCTCGTCTGCACTAACAGCACTAAGCCCTGCGGCGTGCGAACGACACCCAACGACTACAACCGGAAAGCCCAACTTCTGTTGCGGAGAGTGACCGACGCAGATCAAACCACTCAACGAGTTGGTACTCCCGTCACGACCGATCGTCGAAACAGAACACCCAATACGCCGCGCCTCCTCCAGCACAGCTTCAGCAACACCACGATAATAAGCCTGCGCCTTCAAATCGCTCGGAAGCTGCAATCCGACGCGAAGCTGCCCTTTAAATTGTTTCAGCGGTTGATACCCCAGCTCCTCGATGGCGTTCCTCACGCGTCGCTGTTTAGCGGACGTCACACTGACATCACCACGCAGCACCCGTGAAACAGTAGCACGAGAGACCTTCGCGACTCTTGCAACATCATCCATTGTTGGCTTCATGGCAGATCCTCCGAACGGAGCAAAAATAGCATCGTACCTTGATTTATTCTATCATTCTCTGGATTCCTAAGTCAATGTCACCGCCCGGATGGCCTTGCTGGCCTTAGCGTGGCGAGGGCATCGTAACAGAAATGCAGAAAGACCAGCACCTAGCTGGCCTTTCCAATGCTTCGTGCAGGCGTCACTAAAGACAGGCCGCTCAGGAATAGTATTCCTGGAGACTCTTGACGGCCCCCCCCACAACATCAGCTTCTCGAAACGATTGAATTCCCTTGACACTGGCCGTAGCTGCTGCCAAAGTCGTCAGATACGGAACTTGGTAGCGGATCGCTGTCTTGCGAATGTACGAGTCGTCGGTTTGGCCGCGCTTACCGATAGGGGTGTTAATCACCAAGTCGATTTCGCGATTCGTGATCGCATCCACAATATGCGGCCGCCCTTCGTTTATCTTGTGAATGGGTTGGGCGGGTATCCCGTTTTCTACAAGAAATCGATGCGTTCCGCCGGTTGCGAGAATCTCGAAGCCGAGTTCCACGAACCCACGGGCTACAGCCAAGGCCCCGGGTTTGTCCTGATCCGACACGCTGATGAGCACCCGTCCTTCTGTCGGGAGCCCAACCTGGGTTGCTTCTTGCGCTTTAAAGAACGCCAAGCCAAAAGAATCTGCTATCCCCAGCACCTCCCCCGTCGATCGCATCTCGGGACCCAACAGTGGGTCCACTTCCGGAAACATCCGGAAGGGAAAGACAGCCTCCTTAACTCCAAAATGCCGTACCTCAATCGGCAGTCTTTCCGGAACAAGCGATTCATCTCCTTGTTCCGCTGCCATGATAGCCGTAGTCGCAATGCGGGCCATCGCAATGCTGCACACTTTGGAGATGATCGGCACTGTCCGAGATGCCCTGGGGTTTGCCTCTAGCACGTATACTTGGTCATCCGCGATAGCGTACTGGATGTTGAGCAGACCCACCACATGAAGCTCGGCAGCAATTGCACGCGTATACTCCTCAATCGTCTCTAGATGCCGCCGAGGGATGCTGATAGTTGGGATTACGCAGGCCGAATCCCCTGAATGAATCCCGGCCAGTTCGATGTGCTCCATAACGGCTGGTACGAATGTACGAACTCCGTCAGAGACAGCGTCTGCCTCTGCCTCAATGGCATTAACCAAGAACTTGTCGATCAAGATCGGTTTGTCAGGAGTGACATCTACCGCCGCAGTCATGTACTCGTCCAGCGTTTCCTGGTCGTAGACAATCTCCATACCCCGGCCGCCAAGAACGTAAGAAGGCCGCACCATGACAGGATAACCAATTCTCTCTGCGATGACAAAAGCTTCTTTCGGATTGCGGGCCATTCCAGCCTCCGGCATAGGAATGTGCAGCCGCTCCATTACCTGGCGAAACATGTCGCGGTCCTCAGCTAGATCAATACTCGCTAGCGGAGTGCCGAGAATACGAACCCCGGCCTCGGCCAGTTCAGTGGCGATGTTTAGAGGGGTCTGACCCCCAAACTGCACCATAACACCTATGGGCTTTTCTTTCTCATAGATGCTCAAGACATCCTCCACCGTTAAGGGCTCAAAATAGAGTTTATCCGAAGTGTCGTAGTCCGTAGACACAGTTTCGGGGTTGCAGTTGACCATAATCGTCTCATAGCCCATTTCCCGCAGAGCAAACGCCGCATGCACACAGCAGTAGTCAAACTCGATCCCCTGTCCGATCCGATTGGGCCCGCTGCCCAATATCATGACCTTCGGCTTGTCCGTAGTCGGCGCCTGCCCCACAGCCGAATACGAGGAATAGTAGTACGCCGCATCTTGGACTCCACTGACCGGCACGGCTTCCCATTCACTGACTATCCCCAGCTGCTGCCGCTGCTCACGGATCCGCGCCTCAGGTATGGCAAGAACTTGACTGAGATAGGCGTCGGCAAAGCCGTCTTTTTTGGCCTGCTGTAACAGACTAAGCGGGAGATCGCCCCCGTGGTATTCGCGGATTTCTTCTTCCAAGAGAACCAATTCACGCATCTGCTCGATAAACCAAGGTTTGATATATGTCAACCGGTGTAGTTGTTCCACAGAAGCGCCTTTTCGCAGGGCTTCATACATGATAAACTGCCGTTCACTAGACGGTTCTGCGAGAAGCTCCAGCAGACCCTCGAGATCCCTTTCATGAAACGCTTTGGCAAAACCCAGTCCGGATCGCCCATTTTCCAGGGAGCGAATGGCTTTTTGGAACGCTTCTTTGTACGTCTTGCCAATGCTCATGACCTCCCCGACAGCTTTCATCTGTGTCCCAAGTTTATCCTGCGCTCCCTTGAATTTCTCAAACGCCCATCGGGCGAACTTAACCACCACATAATCGCCCGACGGGGTGTAGGAATCAAGAAACCCGCCTCGCCAGTAAGGGATCTCATCCAAAGTCATGCCAGCGGCCAGCATCGCGGAGATCAGCGCGATGGGAAAACCAGTCGCCTTTGACGCCAGCGCTGAAGAGCGTGACGTGCGAGGGTTGATCTCGATCACCACCACCCGATCAGAAGCAGGATCGTACGCGAACTGCACGTTCGTACCACCAATCACCTCGATGGCCTCGACGATGGAGTACGCATAGCTCTGCAGGCGTTCCTGCAGTTCCGGACTGATGGTAAGCATCGGAGCGGAGCAGAAAGAGTCTCCCGTATGCACTCCGATAGGATCAATATTCTCAATGAAACAGACGGTAATCATCTTGTTCTTGGAGTCTCTTACAACCTCGAGCTCCAGTTCTTCCCAGCCCAGCACGGATTCTTCAACCAGAATCTGCCCGACAAGGCTAGCGGCAATGCCTCGATAGGCAGTCGAACGAAGCTCCTCCACGTTGTATACTAAGCCTCCACCCGTACCTCCCAAGGTATAGGCCGGGCGAATGACCACGGGATATCCAAGTTCCTCCGCAATGACCTCGGCCTCGTCTACACTGTAGGCAGGTTTGCTCATGGGCATTTCAATGTCCAGCGCATGCATCGTCTCTTTGAATTTAATGCGGTCCTCGCCGCGTTCAATCGCGTCCAGCTGGACGCCGATGATTTTCACGCCGAACTCCTCTAAGACGCCGGCCTTGTCCAACTCCGTGCAGAGATTGAGGGCGGACTGCCCACCTAGATTCGGAAGCACAGCGTCAGGCCGTTCCTTCGCAATAATATCCGTTAGCCGCTTTTTGTTCAGCGGTTCAATATACGTGGCGTCAGCCATTTCCGGATCTGTCATGATAGTAGCCGGATTGGAATTGACTAAGACGATGCGATATCCGAGGGCCCGCAGCGCCTTGCAGGCCTGAGTCCCAGAGTAATCAAACTCGCACGCCTGACCAATGATGATGGGCCCTGAGCCAATGATAAGAATCGAATGGATGTCTTCGCGTTTTGGCATTGGTATCCGCAACCTTCGTAGACAGGATTTTGGAGTGTCAGCTCCACAGTCTGGAGGGTGCTTCCGAACAAACTCAACGGAATCGTCCCTTCTTGCATATTTATTCGATACATAGACACAACCTCCTTCACAAAATCCCTTTGCGAAGGCGTGAACTCCCCATCGAAGTCGCTGCGGATGACGGAACACGAGAAAGGGTGTTACAGTTCGAGCCGATGAAAGAACACCGCTGTTCATGACCTAGGCCAACCGTAAACAGGCTTTTCTGGATTATTCTGTCGTCGACATTCGTACTCATTTGTCCTATAGTAAAGATGAGAACACGTACATCTCGGCGGAGGGAGCGATCGTTATGAAACCAGAGAAAAACGCGAAAAAACCCGAACGGAAGAAAACGCAGACTGTCAAAACTGCACCCCGAACCACCAAAAAATAGATCTGATTCCATCAAGGCAGAGAAATCTAACGGCCAGTCCCCAACGGGGTTGGCCGTTTTATTTAGAAACAAGAATACTACCAGACGGTATAACCGCCATCCAAAACGAGAATATGGCCTGTCATGAAGCTCGCTGCGTCGGAAGCCAAATAGACCGCCGTTGGACCGATCTCGTCTGGCTCCCCAAAACGACCCATGGGAGTTTGGGACAATGCATCGTCTCCCTGCGCTGTGTGGATCCAAGCATCGTTCAGCGGAGTCTTGAAATATCCTGGCGCGATGGCATTCACACGGATACCTTTGGATGCCCACTCCGCAGCAAACGCGCGAGTAAGTCCGTTAATTCCTGCTTTGGAAGCGCAATAGACTCCCACAGGACGGCGTTGGTTCACAATAAGCGAGGAAATTGACGACACGTTGATGATGGAGCCACCTCTGCCCTGCCGCAGCATCAAGCGCCCACCTGCTTGACACACATTAAAGATTCCCTTGAGGTTAACGTCCATGATAGTGTCATAGTCGGACTCAGAAATCTCTTCCATGGGGAATCGGCGATTGAGGCCAGCACTATTAACAATAACATCAAGAGAGGAATATGTCTGCAGCAGAGACTCCATGAGCTGGTCCACGCCGCTGCGGCTGCTTACATCCACATAGTGGACGCTGACGACAGCACCTGCATCGCGAAGCCTTGCTGCGGTCTCCTCAGCTTTTTCTGCATTGATGTCAGCGAGCGCTACCGCTGCTCCAGCCTCGCCTAGGCTTCTAGCCATGGCCTCACCGAGGCCTTGAGCTCCTCCTGTAACCAATGCATTCTTTCCCGTCAGATCAAATGCCTTAAGCATGCCCGATGGTCCTCCCTTCGACCAAGCTGCGTACTCGACTGCATATGGTGTCTACAGTCAGTCCGTAATGGTTTAGAAGCTCATCCTGGCTCCAGGCCGACTGTCCAAACACATCCAAAGCTCCCACCATCGCTAAGGGTTTCGGCCGAGCCGCCAGCGCCTCCAAGATAGCAGAACCGAGTCCGCCCACAACACTGTGTTCTTCCACAGTAACGATACCGGCCGTGCCTTCGATTAAGCTAAACAGAGGTTCGGCTGCTAGGGGCTTGAGACAGGACACGTTAATCACACTAGCAGCAATGCCCTCGGAAGCAAGCTTCTGGCTGGCAGCAAGTGCCAAACTCGTCATACTTCCGTTGGCAACGATGGCCACATCCGAACCATCCCTCAACAGGAAGGGTTCCCGAATGGAGTAATCCGCGGGCACATCAATGAACTCCATCTCACTGCGGGTCAAGCGTATATACACCGGTCCATCGATCGCCAGAGCTTCTGCCACTGCTGCTCGCACATCATTGGGATCCATAGGTATAAGCACGGTCATGTTCGGAATGGCTCGCATAATCGCTGCATCCTCCAGCGATTGATGAGTGGCCCCATCGCCAAAGTCGGAAAAACCGCAGCTAGAACCCACTAGTTTCACATTGGCTTTCGGCAGTGCGACGCTCTGTCTAACCTGCTCAAACGCCCGCCCTGTGATAAACATCGAAAAGGAGTGCACAAACGGTATACTACCGGTTAGGGACATCCCGGCGGCTACTGATACCATGTTCTGCTCTGCAATTCCCATCTCAAAAAAACGCTCCGGAAATTCCTGGCGCAAAAGACAAGACATAGTAGAACCGCTCAAGTCGGCGTCTAATGCCGTGATTCGCTCATCGGTTCTGGCAGCCTCCAAAAGTGCTTTTCCATACGTTTCCCGCGGACATGCTTTGCTTATCATCATAAGCACCTCACCCTCTGGCGATTTCGTCTAGTGCCTGGTCGTACTGCTCCTGGGTGAGGGCGCCGTTGTGAAAACTAGGTTGGTTTTCCGCAAAGGACACTCCCTTCCCTTTGATTGTGTGAGCCACAATGACTACGGGTTTGTCCTGCGCGGTATCAGCGGCATCCAAAGCATCGACGACAGCCTCCAAATCATGTCCATCGACCTCCATCACGTGCCACCCAAACGCCGCAAACTTGTCCCGAATACGGCCAACATCGTACAGATCGCGGATCACGCCACTTGCCTGCAGCCCGTTGTGATCCACGATGGCTACCAGATTGTGGGCCTGGTAGAAGGCCGCAGCCGTGGCCGCTTCCCAGATTTGGCCTTCGGCCAACTCTGCATCACCGAGGATGACGTACACCTTGAATGCTCGCCCCGCGAGACGCCCCCCTAAGACCATACCCAAACCCAACGACAAACCCTGCCCCAAACTGCCCGTATTAGCCTCAATACCAGGCGTTCGATCGTGTTCCGGATGGCCCTGCAGGATCGAACCGAGCTGCTTCGTCGTGGGAAGACTGTCCACCGAAAAATAGCCGCAGTGCGCCAAGGCAGCGTACTGCGCCAGAACGGAGTGGCCTTTACTGAAGATAAACCGATCGCGCTCAGGATTGTTCGGTTTTTCCGGCCAATGACGCATTTTGTAGAAATACAGTGCTGCCACGATGTCTGCCGATGACATCGAACCACCCAAGTGACCCTTGCGGTCCACTCCAATCGCTTCTACGATGCCCCTGCGGACGAGTCGCGCCTTGTCTCTAAGAAAACCCATATTCCGCTGCTGCTGCATCCCAATACCTCATTCCTACTCATCCCGTTTCAAAGAAACGGAATTCAGTTTTTCGTAAAACCGCGCTAAACCACCGTGATCGTCTTGATCATGTCCATCGTTGATCAAGACCTGCATCATCTCCATAAGCTGAGCTGTCATCGGGACAGCTGTGTGCAGTTCGCGACTCGTCTCTAGCACATTTGCCAAGTCCTTGGCATGGAGCTGAATGCGAAATCCCGGATCAAATGTGCCCGAGAACATTCGAGGAGCTTTGTCCTCCAAACACTGGCTGGCGGCCAGGCCGCCGCGGATCGCTGCGAAAATCTTCTCGGGATCGACGCCAGCCTTTTTCCCAAGGGTCATGGCTTCAGCAATGACGGCAATGTTGGATGCGACGATCATCTGGTTGACCAATTTCGTGGTTTGGCCAGCGCCCGAAGGGCCGACGAGTGTCACCGAACCGCCCATAACTTCGAGAACATCCTTAATCTGCTTGAATGCCTGCTCTGGACCGCCTACCATAAATGCCAGTGTTCCAGCCTTAGCCTTTTCCACACCGCCGGAAACCGGAGCGTCCAGCATCGCTCCCCCTTTGGCCTCCACAGCTTCAGCCGTCTTGCGCGATACGAGGGGCGCGATCGAACTCATATCTACGACGATATGTCCCTCGCGTATGCCTTCCAGCACACCGTCAGTACCCAGGATGACCTTTTCGACATCTGGTGAGTTCGGCAGCATAGTCAAGACAATATCGCTTCCCTGCGCAACCTCAAGCGGTGACGCCGCAGCCTCTGCGCCACGGCCAACAAAACGAGAAACCTTCTCCGACATGATGTCATACACAACAAGAGGATACCCAGCCTCTGCAAGATTCTGGGCCATTGGTTCTCCCATCAAACCAAGGCCGATGAACCCGATTTTAGTCAATTCAAACCCTCCTCCACAAATTCAGACTGCCTATCGTTCTAGTGTATATCTTCTTTGCTTTGGCAATAGTTCCTTGTCGGCTTAGGGCTTACTCATAATCCTCGCCGATGAGGAAAAGGGCCAAGCTGAACACGACCGCCAGAAGATTCTCGCGCAGCCGATCCCATAAAACACTCATGCACAACCCCCTCCTTGGAGTTCCAACGCTATTCGTTCACTCAAGCCACTGACTAGTGCCGCTTCCATGCGCGGCGAGAAGGGCCAGCGGTCATAGACTCGGCATGCTTCATAGGAAGCGTATCCTCGATTCTGAACATCCACCGCACTTGGAAGATATCCCACCATGGCTTCCGCTCCACCGATCAGCAGCAGCTTCTTGGGGCAGAAACTCTCGAGCTGCTTACGAAGGGCCCAACCGATGTCCGAAAAGACCTCGCCGGGCACGGCAACCACAACGCTGCCGCCGATATTCAGACAGCGTACATCGATAGATTCCTCCTTCGGTGCTACTGCCTGTTCTACCTGCTGCAGAACGCACCCTGTCCAGCGCTCTACGATACGACGGTACCCCGGTGGACTGTCCGCATTCCTCAAAGCGTCCAGCTCCTGGTGCAGCCCCCTTGTTTCCAACTCCTGCAAAGGAAGCTTGATCGAGAACGCAGTCACGGACAACGTGTCATCGATAGGCACGGCCTGGTTCATGCTCTTTACTACTGCATCCGAGAGGGCGCGGCCCATTTTGTCCAGATCCGCTTCTGTACCGCTTCCCGTGCGGTCCCGGCGGCTGACTGGGTTCACGTCGCCGAAAAAACCGGGTAGAAACAGTGCGTCAACGCCTGCCTGCTCCAATTCGGCGCACATACGGCCTGGGTAATCTGCGGATATGTACGTGGACTTTTCTAAAACCACTGGATGGCAGGCGAAATTGACCGCCAGGAGAGGACGGCCTTCACTACGGTGAAAGACCAAGCAACGCAGTGCATCGTCCACAGGGGTTGCCGCTTGGGTGCGATTAAAGGCCAAGCCGGGACAACGCCTCGCTGTGGCACCAGCCGATTTGGCGGGACCAAGGTCATCGAGACTCGCTAAGACGGCAGCTATCGTGGACTCCTCCAGCACCTTTAGATACTGAGAATCCGGTTCGCCACAACCAACGACAAGATTCGTCGCGGGTCCCGAATGGGTATGGGTCGCTGTGAGCAGAATGTCGTGCGGTGCCAAACCTCTTGTCAGGGCCAAGCGATGCTTGATCCGTGCCGTCATATCCGCAGAGAACCCTATGATGTCTGCCGAAACAAGGACTAGTGTGCGTGACGGATTCTGAAGTGCCAGCGAACGCACGAAGAGCGGATCGAGAACCGCCTCAGCCCGCCGCTCCAAGTAATAGCCGTACCCGCATAGTTCTATGCCCAACGGAGGTGTTATCTCTTGTTTGCTCCAACCCACTCTCACACTAGCTCACTCCTTGACTCGAAGCCCGTTGCGTTCGTTTTAAGAAACGGTGCGACTCACCCAACGAAACCCAACTCGGCCAAAAACCAATGACGCCGCTACCAACACAAGAAGCACAACGTGAAACGGATGGACCCATTGATGCACGAGACCACCTACCAATGCTGCAGAAAACACTGCCAACGAGAAAAAGCCGTGAAACACTGCGAAACCACTCGCCCTTTCCTGAGCGTTTGTCTCTTTCACTACCAAGATGTTCATAGCCGGAAAGACGAGTCCAAATCCGATACCGAAGGAGGCAAGTGCCAAGTAGATGATGGGCAGCGCATTGACCCAAGACAAGAGCGCCATACCTGCGAACACACAGGTAAAACCGGCCATAAGGACCGCCATCGGAACCGTCATACTGCGAACGGCACCGAGCCGCATAACAGCGATGGCCGCCACACCAAACACTAAGAATCCGCTGCCAATGTGATGGCTGCCAAATCCAAACGATGCCATCTGCAACGGAAACCAGAACCCCAACATTCCCATGGAAAACATCAAAGAGAAAGCCGAGGCATAGGCGACTCGCAGGCCGTCCTGGTGCCATACCATTGCCAGCGAACCAAGAGTATCTAGTGCCTCTCTGCGGTCGGGCAACCGGAGCACCATCAAAATGGCTGCCAAGAATAGAAAGCCCACGATCATGAAAGGGCTTCCATAGCCGAAACGAGCACTCAGTAGACCCGCAGAAGCCGGACCGAGTACAGCAGTCAGACCAATAACGCGCCCCACCTTGGACATGCCAATACCGTATCGCTGGCCAAAACTAACATGGGTAAATATGCAGGGAACAACCACTCCGCCACCGATCCCGTGGATAACTCGGAGAGCAAGCATCTGCTGGGGAGTCCGCAAAAGAGTATACATAAAGAGCGCCGCGCCGACAACCAACATGGCCCCAACCAGAGTCTTCTTGAGCTGAAACCGGGCAACCAAACTCGGCGTCAAGGTGTTACCAACAATGTTCGCTAACGAGTAGGCACCATAGATGGCGCCAGCAAACAGGCCCTGAGCGCCTAACGATTGTGCCATAGGGGAAATCAAAGGCTGCTGCATCATGTTATCCAGAAAAGCAACGAAGACAATGACAAAGACCATGCCATCACCTCAACGATAGGTTTTTCTAGCTGTTAACTATTTTAGCACATTCGCCAAAGGAAGCATATGAAAATAACTGGTCGCGGGTCTGACCGAACCGGACCCGAACCTTTCTCGCTGTTTGCCATTTGCGGTCATCCGTCGTACAATGAAACCGGAAGAAAGCTTGACACGAGAGGAGCGGATTCAGATGAAGACACCCAGCGACACCTTTTCGCTGCACAATGATGTCAGGATTCCATGCATCGGATTTGGAACCTGGCAGGCATCTAATGGAGACGAAGCAGTCAAGGCTGTAAAACAGGCCTTAGCTGCTGGTTACCGCCACATCGACACGGCTGCCGCTTACGGCAACGAGGAAAGCATCGGGATCGCGGTTCGTGAAAGCGGACTGGCGCGAGACGACGTGTTTGTTACAAGCAAACTGCAGAACACAGCCCACGGATATGATGAAACCAAAGCAGCGTTTGAGGCCACCATGTCAAGGCTCAAACTCGACTACCTTGACTTGTACCTCATCCATTGGCCCAATCCCAAACCGGTCCGTGATCGCTGGCAGGAAGCCAATGCCGGCACCTGGAGAGCTTTCGAAGAGTTCTATGAGGCTGGTCGCATTCGGTCGGTCGGGGTTAGCAACTTCCATCCGCACCACCTGGAAGCTCTAGCCAAAACGGCGAACGTAGCACCAATGGTCAATCAGATCCGGCTCTGTCCCGGCGATACCCAGGATACGGTTGTCGAATACTGCCGGCAGCAAGACATCCTGCTAGAGGCCTACAGTCCGTTTGGCACCGGCTCCCTATTCGACGTTAAAGAGATGCAGGACATTGCCAGCCAATATGGCAAGACGGTGGCGCAAGTCGCAATCCGATGGAGCCTGCAGATGGGTTTTCTACCGCTGCCGAAATCTGTAACAGAGTCTCGAATCCGCGAAAACACTGCTGTCTTTGATTTCGCTCTATCCGCGAAAGATATGGAGAAAATAGCCAGTTTGGATGGTGTTGTCGGGTACTCGCAGGACCCGGACAAAACCAATTTCTAGGAAGGCATTGATTTTCTCCGCTTTTCCACGGACGAGGGCATCACGGCACCTCGTTTAC
>SLOG01000241.1 GCA_007132635.1 Limnochordia bacterium | reverse complement strand
GAAGAGGATCTTGAGGCTAGTCTTGTGCGCGTGGACCCGGACTTCCCGCGTCAAGTGGAGAAGCGTTTGACCTTTGACCCGGCAGACGACGTGCAGGGCGGCAGGGATCATCCTTTGATCTCGCGCTATGCAGGGACCCGCCTGCTGTTCTATTCGGAAGAACAGTATGGCGGATATGTACTGCCTCTCGGCGCCGTAGAGTCTTATCGGGATGAGGAAGGCACGCTTCACCGCGTGTTCTCGAACCATCAGGAATTGGAGGGAAGGATTACGCGTCTTCAGTATGAAGCGCCGCGCGATCGCTCAGTACTGGAGATTCACCGCACCTATGAGCAGGCGTTAACGGAAGCCGGGTTTTCGGTTTTGTTTGCCGGTCACGGTTCGGAATTGGGACAGAGTTTCGCTGCCCAGGCGTATCCTGCTGACGTTTTTGCTGGCGGGGTTCGGAAAACCCGGGACGTTAGTTACTATGTGCAGGGAAGCGGTGACCAACAGCGCTTTCTAGCTGCCCGCTTGGCCGACCCAGCGGGTGACGTGTATGTCACCGTGTACACAGCCATCAGTATTCACAAGCCTGAACCCACTGTTCAGGTGGAAGTTATCGAGCTCGTTGGCATGGACGATGGGTTGGTTAGCATTGATGTCGATGTCTTAGAATTTGAGCTGCAGAGAACGGGATCGGCTGCGCTGTATGGCATCCATTTTGCGACCGACTCCGACAGGCTGACATCTGAGTCGCGTCCTGCGCTTGACGCGATTGGCCAGCTTCTGCAGCGGCAGCCGCATTGGGAGCTCTTTGTTGTGGGTCATACGGATTGGGTTGGTGCGTACTCGCATAATCTCGATCTGTCCCAAAGACGGGCAGAGGCGGTTGTGCGTGACTTGGCGGAAAATTATGGTATAGACGCGGGCCGTTTGACCCCGGTTGGTGTAGGGCCTGTAGCTCCGGCTGCATCCAACGAGACGGCGGAAGGGCGGGCGCAGAATCGGCGAGTGGAGCTGGTCGTGCGGAGCCAGTAGTCATTAATTGCATGCCCTCGACAAGTCGGAGAGGTGGTTTTCGTGGTTGGCGAGATCCCGGGGTCGCCAGATAGAGAACCGGATCTGTGGGTCTTGCAGTAATTGCGTATGGGATTTACCATGCTCGCTGAGCCGGCCCAAGGCCTACGGTGTTTCTGTTTGCAGCAGGCTTCTCTCAACAGCCTTCAGGATAACCAGGCTGCTGATGGTTGCCCCGGACACGGTGTCTACTTGCAGAGATTGGGTCTCCAGGATCTCTTCGATGACAGCTTCTCCGCTCCAACCGCGGCCATGCCGATGTTCGACGAGCCGTATTGTTTCGACGCGCCCATCAGCCACATGAGTTTCCACCGATGCGTACACGGGGATTCCTCCGAATGACCCTTGGTATACACCATCGGATAGAGTCTGGAAATCGATGTCTGTGACATCAGCCTCCTCCAGAAGGCTCTGCAGAGACTGGTTGATCTGGTAGAATCCAACGGCGCCAACCACCAGCAGCACGAGTACAACACTAAGCAGAATCACTAACCAACGCGGTCTGCGCATATGAACCCCTCGTTTCTTTGTTTGGAACTCTTTGCTTTCTCGGAAGGAGATTCGACTTGAGGCCGGCGGGCACCTTCCCCATATCCAAAAGAGTATCGCTGCCTTCTAGAAGGCATTTGATTTTCTCGATTTTGACGAGTGCCGGTTCACCTCGTTTACCTTAAATGCCAGGTAAACGAGGTGCTGTGATGCCCTCGTCCGTGGAAAAGCGGAGAAAATCAACGCCTTCCTAGTACGCAAAATCACGACCTTGCTCAGTTAAAAAGGTGCAGGTATGTTTATACTAAGAGCGAACTTAACATCTATATCTCTGCCTGCAGTCCCGCATGCCAAAGCTGCGGGATTGTCACACTAGGGGAATAGGAGGATGCAGTGTACATGGCACGCACACGAGTCTTGATTATGGGCGCAGCTGGACGGGATTTTCACAACTTCAACGTGTATTACCGAGATAACGCAGACTACGAGGTGGTCTGCTTTACGGCCACGCAGATTCCCAATATCGAAGGCCGGCAGTATCCAGCTGCCCTTGCTGGTGATCTCTATCCGAACGGGATCACGATTTACCCTGAAGATGATTTGGTGCAGCTGATTCGGGACAAAAAGGTGGATGAAGTCGTTTTCGCCTATTCTGACGTAAGCCACGAATACGTTATGCATAAGGCCTCAACCGTTATTGCGGCCGGCGCAGACTTTCGCCTGTTAGGGCCGCAGCACAGCATGATTTCAAGCAAATGCCCAGTTGTGGCGGTCTGTGCTGCCCGAACAGGATCAGGCAAGAGCCAGACAACTCGGTTCGTCGCTGAACATTTCACTAAGCAGGGAAAACGAGTCGTGGTAATTCGCCATCCGATGCCCTATGGGGATTTGGAAGCCCAGCGGGTACAGCGTTACGAGTTCCTGGAGGACATGGATCGACACGACTGTACAATTGAAGAACGTGAGGAATATGAACCGCATATCGACCGCGGGAATGTCCTTTATGCCGGGGTTGATTACGGAGCCATTTTGGAAGAAGCCGAACAAGAGGCAGACATTATTCTTTGGGATGGAGGAAACAACGATCTGCCGTTCTATAAGCCTGATCTGCTCATCACTGTGGTTGACCCGCATCGGCCTGGCCACGAGCTGCGATATCATCCAGGCGAAGCAAATGTGCGGCTGGCAGACGTGGTTGTGATCAACAAAGTCGACTCTGCGGAGCAGGAGCACGTTGACACCGTCACAGCCAACGTGCGAGGGGTAAATCCAAATGCAGAGATCATCCCGTGCCGATCGCCCATCACCGTGACAGATCCCGGTGCTTTGAAGGGCAAACGAGTGTTGGTCGTGGAGGATGGCCCCACGCTGACTCACGGCGAGATGAGCTATGGTGCCGGATTCCTGGCCGCGAAATCTGCAGGTGGAATCATCGTCGATCCGCGCAGTGTGGCTGTGGGTTCCATCGCAGCGACGTATGAGAAATACCCGCATATGGATGCCATACTGCCAGCCATGGGCTATGGTGCTCAGCAGATAGCGGAGTTAGCGGAAACTATCGACAAAGCCGATGTCCATGTGGTTGTGATCGGTACACCCATTGACCTAGCACGTGTGACAGAGATCTCCAAGCCTGCGGTGCGCGTCACATATGATCTGGCCGACGACAGCGGCCGGCTGGTGGAGCTGCTGGAGAAGTTAGAGCAATAGCGAATTGGCCCAAAATAAAATAGAAGACTCGTTCTCGCGCACTTAAAGGAACAAGGAGTGATAAGGTGGATACTCTCGCTAACCATGCTCACGTATTCCCCGAGTCTCTCTGGGGAAAGGGGTCTGTGGCGGCCCTTGAACACCTGATGCAGGCGTGTGGTATCGAAAGAGCGGTCGCGTTCGCCCCCTCTCGTCCCAAGTTCCTGAATTGTGCCCCGGGCCTAATGAGTGGCTGGTGGAGGAGATAGCTAAGCGGCCGCACATTATCGGATTCGGTACCATAGATCTGGCTGCCGGGAAGCTGGAAAAGCAGGCTCGCGTGATTGCCGATCTAGAAGGCTGTTGATTTTCTCGATTTTGACGAGTGCCAGTTC
>SLOG01000232.1 GCA_007132635.1 Limnochordia bacterium | reverse complement strand
CCCCAGCGATCCGCGATCACAATCAAGGGAAAGTCTCTTTGGCGGTACGCCTGCAGCTGTTCCTGCCAGCTGCTCCCCATGCGGTTCTCCAGATCTGGATTCATGCGTTCTTTGTAGAAAGAGCGAAACTCCTCCCGGTTGGTCACCGGAAACTTTACGAATTGGGGCATTGACGAAAACTTCTGGTCTTTACGCTCGCGCATCAGAATTCCTTCATGGTTGATGTACGTAATCGTGCGTTCGTCCTCTTCTACCACTTCATAGGCGAACGGCGGATTTGGCATGAACCATCCTCCCTGCCAATCCCAACGATCCGTGTCGAATAGGCGACCCGCTTCTGGGTCGTAACCTTCTTTTTTCCATCGTTCGATGGTTTCGGGCCAGCCTCCGGTCATGACTCCGTACACGCAGCGGTCGACGGGTTGGTAGTTCATCACGGCCAGAAATCGTTCGCGACTGTTCATTTCTACACCTCTTCTCTTAGGTTCAGAGCCTGCCTTGGAGTAAGTCAAGCTTTTTTTCCATATAGTAACAGAAATTGTCATAGGATACGTCAGGCGATACTAGATGATCCACAGTCGGTATGAAACCGCCTTCTTCAATGAGCGGCACCATTGACTGGAGATGGGCGTCGATGGCTTCGCGTCCTTTGGCTAGTTCGCGTTTGTCCACCCCGCCCCACAGGCGTAAGGAGGGTCCGTACCGCTTTCGAACAGCCAGAGGATCCATGTCCGCAGTGCGCTCTAGCGGCCAGATACCATCGACACCGGCGTCCATCATCGGTTGAATCAGGAGCTCGCAGTTACCGTCTGTGTCCACCATGACATAGCGTGCTCCCATTCCCTTGAGAAAGTCGACAAGCCGAGTCATGTGCGGTTGGATAAACCGCTCGTACATTGCGGGACTGAGCAGCGGCCCATTTTTCATACACATGTCTTCGTTAATAAACACGTAGTCGACATCGGTCTTCTCCAATATCGGCCGACTGACCTCTATCGTGAAATCGGCAACGAACTCCATCATCTCGTCCATCAACGCAGGCTTGTCGTACCAAGCTAGGCTCAAGTTTTCCGTACCCATCCACTCGCGAGCGCGCCAGTAAAACCCTAATGTGCTGCAGTTGCGCCCGAGTACAAGCACGTGCTCTCTCTCTTTCCAGCGGGGCAGCATAAGAGTCTCCCATTGGGCGGGGTAGCGGCTGGCGAGATTCGCTCGATACCGCTCTTTTAGTTTGCGAAAGTCCGCTGTAGTCTCCACTGGAAAACCTAAGTACTGGTCCATGGAGGACCGCATGCCGCGGGAGGTGCCTTCTAATAACGCTTTGTGCGTAACTCCTTTGCTATCGCGGTATATCTCATATCGATCCGTCTTCTCAATGATCTCTGGCGTAAACGCGGGCACCATGTCGAACTGGACTGGAATGTACTCACGCGCATCCATGGCAAAGGCTTCCTCGCCAGTAAACCAGTCCCAGTGGAAGTTGTAGATATCGCAGCCCTCGGCGGCCCAGCGATCCATGGTCTGCTGCCATACTCCCACTTCATGGTTGGGGACGCGGTCAACTGGCTTGTATTCCATAACCGCGAGAAACCGGTCTCGCATGTTCATGTGTGGTCTCCTCCTGTCATATTGCTCGT
This sequence comes from Limnochordia bacterium, assembly GCA_007132635.1. Taxonomy (GTDB): domain Bacteria; phylum Bacillota; class Limnochordia; order Darwinibacteriales; family SLO01; genus SLOG01. The sequence continues at coordinate 1,996 of SLOG01000232.1, read as the reverse complement.
TTCGCTCTCCATAGGTTTCCGCGTTCCTCTCTATTTTTCCTGTCTTCGACGGCAGCAAGTTAGTGAAAAAGCCAACTGTTTATGGTAACATAAAGGGAACTGTTGTGCATGCACCTTACCAAAGAATCAGGAAAGGAGATTACGTTTTGAGTCTAAACTTGACGCAGAAGATTATTAAGGAGCACATAGTCGACGGTTGTATGGACGTCGGCAGTGAGGTTGGACTCCGGATCGACCAGACTCTTACGCAGGACTCGACAGGGACCATGGCCTATCTGCAGCTGGAAGCCATGAATGTTGACCGAGTCAAGACACAGCTGTCAGTGGCCTATGTTGATCATAATATGCTCCAGGAAGGCTTCGAAAATGCAGATGACCATAAGTATATCCAGACCGTAGCTCGAAAATACGGGATACATTTCTCGCGCCCTGGCAACGGCATCTGCCATCAAGTTCACCTAGAGCGCTTTGGTAAACCGGGCTTGACGCTTCTTGGTTCGGACAGCCATACACCGACAAACGGCGGGATCGGCATGCTAGCGATCGGAGCCGGTGGGCTTGATGTGGCGGCTGCCATGGCTGGCGAAACCTACTACATCGCCATGCCTAAGGTGGTAAACATCCGTTTAAAAGGTGAATTGCCGCCGTTTGTTACAGCAAAGGATATCATTCTAGAGGTACTTCGTCGTCTCAGTGTTAAGGGCGGTGTCGGACGCGTGATCGAGTACTCTGGAGACGGTGTCCGCAACCTAACGGTTCCTGAACGCGCTACGATCACAAACATGGGCGCCGAATTGGGGGCCACGACATCGATTTTCCCCAGTGACGAAGTCACTCTAGCATTCTTGAAGAGCCAAGGTCGGGAGACGGCGTGGAGAGAGCTTATTGCTGATGAAGGCGCTGCCTACGATGAGGTCTATTCCATTGATCTGGACTCCCTGAGACCTTTGGCGGCTCAACCGCACAGTCCCGACAATGTTGAACCGGTAAGCGAGATCGGCGAGATTGCTGTGGATCAAGTGGCCATTGGCAGCTGTACCAACAGTTCTTACCAGGATCTCATGCGGGTTGCTGCCATCCTTAAAAACGAGACCATTCATGACAATGTCAGCTTGGTGATCTCACCCGGATCTAAGCAGGTCCTTACGATGCTCGCAGCTAATGGAGCGTTGGCAGATCTTATTGACGCAGGCGCTCGGATTCTCGAGTCGGGATGCGGACCGTGTATCGGTATGGGCCAGGCTCCGGCCAGCAATGCAGTATCTCTCAGGACATTCAACCGGAATTTTAAAGGCCGTTGCGGGACTGATTCGGCGGGGGTGTATCTCGTCAGCCCGGAAACAGCAGCTGCTAGTGCTGTGACCGGCAGATTGACGGACCCGCGTGCGTGTGAAAAGGACATATCTGTGAAGCTGCCTGACACGTTCGTCACTCACGACAATATGGTGATTCCTCCCGCAGAGGATGGGTTTTCCGTCGATGTTGTACGCGGACCCAATATTAAGCCATTTCCACTCAACGAAGCCTTGGGAGACGACCTGTCGGGTACGGTTCTGATTAAGGTTGAGGACAATATTACAACCGATCACATCATGCCTTCCAATGCCAAACTCCTTCCGTATCGATCGAACATCCCATACCTGGCCGAATACTGCTTAACACCCTGTGATCCGGAGTTTCCCAAGAAGGCTCAGATGCACGGGGGCGGCTTTATCGTCGGCGGTGACAATTATGGACAGGGATCCAGCCGTGAACACGCGGCACTGGCGCCTCTCTACCTTGGAGTCAAGGCTGTCTTAGTTAAAAGTTTTGCAAGGATTCATCGGTCTAACCTGATTAACTCTGGTATTGTGCCACTCACCTTTGCCAACCCGGATGACTATGAGCAAATTGATGAGCTCGATGAATTGTGTATTGATGACATACGCTCCCAAATCCAACAAGGTTCATCTGTGAATGTCCTGAACTCGACTAAGGATACGCAAATCGAAATGGT
>SLOG01000260.1 GCA_007132635.1 Limnochordia bacterium | reverse complement strand
TATTCCGTACTGCACAAAGAGCGGCCGGTCCAACCCAAAACGCTCGCGAACCATGGCTTGTTCCTCAACCGACAAACCTTCTACGATAAGAGCCGTCGTTGGATCCGGAAGCACCAGTCGGAACACGAAAAACAGTATGGTTAGGATGACCCAAAACGTCAGGACTAACTGCAGAACTCGCTTAGCAAAGAACTCGGCTTTGCGCATACCATCACTCCTCGACAGGTCGCGGCTGCGTGCGGCAGCCTCAAAGGGTACGGAAAAGGCGCACACCGTACATGCAGCTAATGTGCGCCTTTTCATGTCTAAGTTAAGTCACTGTTTTCGTGGAACCCCGCTCCGCCGGCGATGGTTACGGCCTACTGTGGGAAGTTGAGATAACCATCAGCATCCCACCAGTAACCGGCCTCTTCGAGTAGCTGTCGAGCCAGATCGAGGTCATAGGCAAAGACCGGAACATCCGGGTTATGCCAATAGGCATTGACTGGTGCGATGATGGAGGTGCCGCGTTCGCCTCGCCCATCGAGAAGCACATCGACGATGGTCTCATGAGGAATCGCATGGGCCAACGCCCGGCGGAAAGCGACATCGTCAAGGGCTGGCACGCGCAAATTGTATGTCATATGGTAATAACCGAAGTCAGGTACGCTGACAACATCCAAATGCGCTTCGGTTTCGGCCAACGTAATCTGCGCAGGCTCTAGGCGCCAAGCCGTCATGTCCACCTCCTCGGTTAGAAGGCCAGTGTAGACACCTTCCGAATCAGCGTAGATAACATAGTCAATGGCGTCAATGGCAATGTCGTCGGCAGCAAAGTAATCCTCGAACTTCACAAGGCGCTTATACTCGCCGCGGATCCATTGGTCAAACTTCATGGGCCCGCTGCCCACCGTGGGAATCTCGTCAAAACTGAGCTGGTTGGCCTGCTCAATACCTTCCCAGATGTGTTTAGGTATGATCGGAATCTGACTGAGCGTTACTGTGATGAAGAAGGCAGTAGGTTCTTTCAATACAAAGTGAACCGTCCGCTCGTCAACAATCTCGACGCGATCTAACGGTGCGTAGAACGGTCGAAAGTAGGCAAAGTCCTGCTCGACCACGTAGTCATAGCTGAATTTGATGTCTTCTACCGTTACTGGTTCGCCATCATGGAAGGTCATGCCATCGCGAACAACAACGGCAATCGTCACGTCATCCACCGCTTCTACACTCTCTGCAGCCCACGGTAGGGGTTCGATGTCCGGCGAGAGGCGGATCAACTTGTCGTAATAAAGGCGCATAAACTTCCAGCCCCATACAGTGGTGGAGTCTAGCGGGTTAATGTTGTCCGGTTCCTGAGTGACGCCAATCGTGAGGGTAGTATCGTCTGTCAGCGGCTCAACAGTGAAAGGAAGCCACTCATTGTAGATGGCCTCACCTGCCATGGGAACGTACCCTTCGAAGGTCTTATTATTGTACGCAACGACCTCGTCCCGATAGAACAGAATGCTTTTAGGCTGTTCTTCCATGCCCACCGCCTGCATTTCCAGGACATATTCGCGCCGTTGATTGGCATTAAATTCCCCGCCCTGCAGCTCAAACAACTCGTCGTAGCGGGCATTTTCATATCCGCCAGGGTTGTTGCCGCCGAGATCAGCTTGGCCCGAATGAAGCGTGCTGAGGAAATGCTGCGGATCGAGGCGATCCACTCGACCGGACCATCCGACAACCGCTATCTCAAAGTCCTGCTCGTTGTAAAAACGGGCGATCAGAGTGCTGAATTCCGTCGGTTGGATGTTCAGGCGAATACCCAAATCAGCCCAAGCTTCCCGCAGCATGAAAGCCGCTTCATAACGAATTGGGTCATATCCCTCTGTCGTTGTCAGGACATTGAACTCCGGTACCCGCGAAGCGCTGACCAGAGTCACGGACGCTAACAGCAGAATCACTGCAAGAAGCACTGCCAATCTTTTCACAAAATCATCTCCTTTTTTTATCTTAACTCTTTCGGCAAGTGGCAGCAGATTCCCTTCTCGAATCGCCTAAAAGCGCGAAATGTTGGTCAGATTCTGCCGAAAAGCTCTAGAAAAAGCGCTGCGGAGACTAGTACAAAACCAACGTGTGCCTGACTTTACTCTGCTGTCTTTACCGCATGAAACACAACTTCAAGGTTCACCGCCAGCTTAAGCTGTCCGGGCATATACAGGCTAGGCAGATCATATACGGCCGAACCGCCCTGCGCCCCAAACATCGGACCTGTCGTGTAGGAATCTCTGATCTCTGCTGTGACCAGCTCTGTTCCGGGCGGGGCTACTACAGCTGCCTTCCAGCGAGCCTGTTCCAGGGCTCGTTCATATGCTAACTTGCGTGCTTCCGTATCGTCAGCTACCCCATATTGGATATTCTGAATTACATTGGCGCCTGCATCCACAGCCCGGTCGATCATTTCCGCACCCAGTTCAAGCTCGCGGACGGGCACTTCGAGGACGTGCCGTACTACGAATGGACCGACGACAGAACGATTTTGGGACGAATCCCATCTTTCGCTTCTGTAGAGATAAAACTCCGAGGTCTTTATGCGATCTTCGGGAGCGTATTCTTTGAAAATCTCCGTTATCTTCGCTACTACCCCGTAGCTTCCCCGCAGCGCATCGACGGCCGCATCGCCTTCCCACTGGACCCCCATCCATACGACCATCGTGTCCGGAGTCACTCGAACGTCCCCACTTCCCTGCATCACAATAACAACAGGACTGTTGGCCTGGGCAAAACCACTGCTCGAACCGATCAGCCCTAACGCAACGAGCAAAACGACCATCCAACGAACTCGCCGTAACTGGCTGAACTGCTTTGATTGTCTGTTCATGATTCTGCTCCTTTCGCTTAGGGACCAGGTCTACAGCCAAATATTGGATGTAGACCTGGTCCCACAAAAAACCTGCCTCAATACCCCCCGAATTCCTTGGCAGCTTCATACATGGCCACAAGGTTTTGAGGAGGGGTGCCGTTCTGGATATTGTGACTTGTGTTAAACACATACCCCCCGCCAGGTGCTAGATCATCCATGCGACGCTTTACCTCGCTGCGCACGTCGCCCTCCGAACCGAAAGGAAGAACGTGCTGTGTATCAACTCCTCCCCAAAACACGATATCCCGGCCAAACTCACGCTTCAGAGCAGCCGTATCGTCCATCCCCGCCGCCCGCACTTGGATGGGATTGAGTATCTCAAAGCCCGCGTCAATGAAGTCCGGAATAAAGTCACGGCAAGCCCCGCAGCAGTGCAGGTAAATCTTCGCCTTGGTCTTGCTCTTGATCAGGTCGCAGAGCGCCCTTTGTTTCGGCTTGACATACTTCCGATAAAAAGCGGGACTCACCATCGGCCCGCTCTGCGTTGTGATGTCATCCCAATAGGCAAACACCTGAATGTATGAGCCCACTTCATCAAGGTAGCGGGCAGTCGCCTCCACATATAAGTCGAGAACCTTGGCCATCATGGCATCTGCTAAGCTGGGTTCCGCTGCGCAGATCATCAAAAATTCTTCCATCCCGTGAAACCGCGCGGGGTGCTCAAAGATGCCTCCGCCGAACAAACTGGTTCCGACAATGGCATACTCCGTGTTTTCAAAGAGGTCTTTGGCTTTCGTCTGCAGCCCCTT
>SLOG01000290.1 GCA_007132635.1 Limnochordia bacterium | reverse complement strand
TCCGTTCTAAACGTTTTCAATATCTGGATCGTCCAGATTGACGCGGCAACCCTTCGTGTTGGAAACATACGTTGCCAGGACCATCCGTAGAGTCGTTTGCCCTTCCTCAGCCGTAGCTATTGCGTCCCGCTCGCCCCGAAGAAAGGCTGCTAGCGGCTCGGCCAAACCGGCAATCCGGTGCCCGTGATTTGGTGGCGTCGCAATATCACTGATGGTCCAATGATCCGCGTCTCCCACCAACCACTTAAGACCAATACCGCCATCGGGCCGCGGCACGTTGCAGCTGGGACCGTCACCGAAATTCTGGATGATCGACCCGTTTTCGGCAATGATCTCGGTCGTGTTTTCGCCAGCCGCGCAGGTGAAAGAGCTTGTAACCTCGGCAATAGGGCCCTTTTTGTAGCGGAAAATCGCAATTCCATTGTCATTCGGCACTTTCGGGGTGTACAGCGTATCAATTTCTGCCGTGACACTGTCGGGAACACCAAGGAGCCAATGGATGAAATCCACGGCATGTGATGTGTCATCTGCCCAGATGTCTCGATTGGCGGCGGGGTCAACATGCCACGTGTCAGCAAACCCTGACCAGCGATGTGTAGTGAGGCCGTGTCTCCGCCGGACCATGAACACCCGGCCAAAATCGCCGCCTTGCAGGAGTTCCTTCATTTTTATGTTCTGTGGATCCACACGCATCTGCCACGCCATTGTGAAGCGGACGCCGGCATTTCGAACAGCCTTAACAATGCGATCTGCATCCGCCATAGTGAGAGCCATGGGCTTCTGCAGAATAATTGTCTTACCCGCAGCTGCGGCCTTTTCGACCAAGTCGGCATGATGCGAAGTTTCGGCGGACACAACCACCGCGTCAATACCATCTTGAGAAAGCAAGGCCTCCGGTGTCACACAAGCCTCAATGCCGTACTTATCCACGGCTTCCTGCAGACGGCCCGCTTGATGGTCCCAACCTGCAATTGGAACGACACCCCACTTCTTGTTTTCCAGCCATTTGGTACAATAGCTGTTCACATGGCCATGAGCGAATCCTAAAATCCCAACCCCAATAGGCATGATATCTCTCCTTCAAATCGATAGTTATAATAAGTGTGTATCTTTGGTCTGGATGCTTGGTCACTCTTTAACCGCTCCAGCTGTTAGTCCAGCCACAAACAACCGTTGGAATCCAATGAACATGACAAGGATCGGTAGTAGGCCCAACACAGATGCCGCGGCGATCAAGTGCCAAGCGGTGCCGTAGCCGCTCTGAAACGTGAATATACCAACTGAAAAGGTAAGTAAGTTCTCCCTGGACAGCATGACGACCGGCAGTACAAACTCTGCCCAACCGAAAATGAAGTTGAATATGGCCACAGCTGCCAGACCCGGGATCGATGTAGGCAGGATGACAGACAGCAACGTTTGCATCCGAGTCGCACCATCGATCATGGCTGACTCGTCAATGCTCTTCGGCACACTGTCGAAAAACCCTTTTAGCAACCACACCGAAAACGGCACCTGCACACCGATAAACAGTAGGATTAAGCCTAAGTGTGTATTGAGGAGCCCCATGGCATCCATCATAGTGTACAGTGGAACGACGATGACGACGGGTGCGATCATTTGAAATGAAAGCACCAGCAGCAGCAACGCTGACTTCCCTTTGAAGTTGAACCGCGAAAAAGCGTAGGAAGCTGGTATACAGATTATAAAGGCACCGACAGCCAAAGCTGACGCTACTTTAAAACTGTTCCAAAGATACACAGGGATCTGGCTGTTCGTCAAAATAAACCAGTAGTTTTCGAACTGCATTACCGCAGGGAGAAGCCGGGGCGGATACTGGAAGATCTCGGCTCGATCTTTTAGTGATAGAGAGATGACCCAGAAGATAGGCCCTAAGAAAAACACTATGAGAATAGCATATACAGCATATAGCAGCGCGTTCCATCCAGCTTGTTTGGTCTTTCCTCGCATGCCCACACCCCCTACGAGTCATCTCGAACTAAGAAGCGGTAGTACACAACAGCCATGATCATGTTAATGCCCAGCATGAGGACACCGAGCGCTGCAGCGCCACTGAGGTCAAAACGAGAAAACGCCCGACGATAGAGACTGAGGGCGATAACCTCTGTCGCAGTCCCGGGTCCACCTCCCGTTAGAGGGATGATCATGTCGAAAAGGTTAAACGTATAGATAGTGATCAAGACAAGGTTGATAAAAATAATATTCCGCATCTGAGGCAGAGTGACGAAAAGGAACTGCTGAAGGAAGTTAGCGCCGTCAACCCGAGCTGACTCATACAGTTGTTCGGGTATACGTTGAAGACCGGCAAACTGCATAATCATGCTAAATGCAGTACCCCGCCAAGTATTGGCGACAATGATTGAGACCATCGCCGGGTTGGCCGCCGATAAGAATGCTACCGTCTCAAACCCCAGCAGTGTCAGTAGATAGTTTACGATTCCGTAACGCCCTTCCATCAGAAGAATACGCCAGATGAGCCCGATCACGATACCCGGTATGATCCAGGTTACCAAAATCGAGCCACGCACGAAGAGGGTCCCTCGCAGCTTAAGATCGAGTCCAGTCTTTATCAACACGGCTGTAGCTAAGCCCAGACAGAGTTGCAGAACGATGCAGCTCACCACAAAGATCGCAGTAGCCTGCACGATCTGCAAAAAACGAAAGTCAGAAACAATCCGGGAAAAGGTATCAAGCCCCACATACCGAGCCATGGGACGAACCATGGAAGCATCTGTGAGGCTGAGGCGAATGGCTTCGAACATCGGGTATAGGCGAAACAACAGAAGGACACCGGCCATGGGAAGCAGCCAAAAGAATGGTCCCCGCTTGACCTTTTCGAACCAGCCAGCCTGCATAGCAGTCCCCTTTCTCAGGAAAGGGCCTGGGAAAACCCCAGACCCTATGCCAAGTTGATCAGCGTTCGTACTCCCGCATGACATTTCCCCAAGCCTCATCTAGCAGCCGTTCGGCACTGACGTCGCTTGTCAGAATAGTATTGATTGCTACTTGGATCTCTTCGGATATGGTCGGATAGATGGGTACACCAGGCCGCGGACGGCCATACTGCAGCATTTCGCCATACTTCGCATAGAAATGGTCCTCAGAGAAATGCGGCACAACATCATATACGCTCGCACGGGTCGGAAGATTACCGATAGCTTGCGAGATGCGTCCCATGTTTTCAACGGTCATCTGAGCGGCAAAGAAGTCGTAGGCTGCTTCTTTCTTAATGGGATCATCCGTGAAAATGCCCCAAGTCCAACCACCTGTACCCGTAGAGGCAATGTCGTCACGGATCTGTGGAATCAAAGCAACATCCCACTTTTCAAATTCCTCCGGAGGTAGAATCCGTTGGAGATCAACAGCCTGCCAGCTGCCGCCTAAGAACATGGCCACGTCATCACTCAGTATTAACGGTTCGAAATGCTGATAATTGGTGAATGTCGCAACCATAGGCGGCGAGATCCCCGTCTCGACTGTGTCGTTAAGGAAGTTGAGAACGTTCAACATATACTCACGGTTTTCGCCTTCGTTAAAGACTGGCGCTCCGTGATCATCCACCAAGCGGCCGCCTTGGGCCCAGAAGAAGGCAAGGTTATCAAACATTGTACCTTCCCACCGAC
>SLOG01000246.1 GCA_007132635.1 Limnochordia bacterium | reverse complement strand
TGTCCTGATCAAACGTTTCTGCCAGCCACATCTCAGTGGAGTTTACGGCCGTACTGGTCACGTAGTTGAAACCAAAGGGAAGAGGCCTCGCAGCAAACCATTTCTGGGCTTGTTCTGCAGGCCAGCGACGCCGACGTTCATAGGAAAGCTGTTTGGGAGTGTCCGGAGCAATCACAGCAGATATCACCGCCTTGGTTGAATTGGTTGGTTCGGTGGACGGAAGCCTTCCAGCCGTACGAGGTACGGCTGGAAGGAATTTCCTCGGGGTCTGACCCGCGTTTGGCGACCCGCGTCTTACAGACGGTTACTCCTCGCGAATGAAGATCTGTTCGCCGCTGAATTTCACCGTGTGAGCGTAGCCCGCGTGCGGGATGTTGCCCAAGCGGGTGGATGCGACGACGGGGTTCGATGCCGTTTCGACTGGGAAGATGATCGGCACCAGGTCATAGTAGAGTTGGCGGAGTTCGTCAACGGCGTCGAGGTGTTCTGGCGAATACGGTACGGCTGCCATTATCTCCTCGTGCAGCGTGAAGATGCGCAGGAAGTCCTCCGGAGGCTCTTCGCCCCGCTCTCCACCGCTGTTGTACCATTCGTGCCAGAGTCGACCGGCACCCCACCAGCCTGGCAAGTAGTCGCGGAACGTACCTTCCTGCCAGGTCGGAGCATGGGTCCATCCAATGGTGGCCATGAGCTCGTTGGCGTTACCCTTTTGGCCTCGCAGTTCACCGCTTATCTGCCGCACGGCGACCCGCAGGTCCAGTTCGGAAAAGTGAGCCTGCAGCAGTTCGCTCACCGGAGTCAGGTCTGGCAGAAGCGGCGCGTACTCGATATAGAGCTCAAACGGTTCCCCGTTGGGAGCTAACCGCATGCCTTCGGCGTCGCGCTTATCCATCCCCATCTCGTCCAGCAGAGCATGGGCCTGAGCGAGATTGTACTCGCTGGGCAGGGTCGTGGGTTTGAAGGCGTGCCCGTAATACACCGAATCGATAATCTCGTCGCGGTCGAGGGCCATGTTAAGCGCCCGGCGGAACCGAACGTCCCACACGACCTCCCGCCATGTTGGATCGGGGTACGTGTAGTTGATGAAGAACGACGTCGGAGTATAGTGAATGTCGAGAAGCCGCACCTCGAACCCGGCTTCCTCGGCGTGCTGCCGGTAGAGCGGCATTTCCGAGAGGGATGTTTCGTGGATCAAGAAGTCCACGTCTCCGGTTATGGTCCGCATTGTCGCCATGGCTGTGTCGTTGACCTCGAACGAGTGGTATTCGTCAATATACGGCAGCTGGTTCCCGGCTGTGTCGACTTTGAAATAGTAGGGGTTGCGCTCCATAATGATGATGCCGGGAGGGCTGGCCACCCGCATCCACGGATTGAGCACCGGGAAGTCGACGGCCTTGCGGAAAGTCACTTGCCACCCCGTCACGTCCTTGTCGAAATAGAGCCTCCACCACTCATCGCCCAACTCGTGTTCGTCCAGGTAGGGCCGCATCTCGTCCAGCGGGGTGTAGCTAGCGTGGAACTGTTTGAGGAAATGCGCCGGTTTTAGCATCGCGTCGGCATAACCCGTCCAACCCGTAAGGGCGATTTCGGCCAAGAAGGCACCGTAGGGTTCGCTGAACGTCACGACGAAGGTATAGTCATCGACGATGTCGACCCGCATCGGCTCACCGAAAGGCGAGCTCTTCGCCCGGTACTTCAGGGGCAATACCGGTGTCAGCTCGGGATGCAACAGCACGTCCTCGTACGCAAAGCGGATGTCTTCTGTTGTAACCGGATGACCGTCTGACCATCTGAGACCCTCGCGAAGTCGGAACGTGAACACGGTGTTGTCTTCGTTCACGGTGTATTCGCTGACAACGTTCGGAAGGATATCTTTGGTGTCGGTTCCGGGAGCTCGCAAGAGAGGTTCGTAGGTCATATCACGGATATCCGACGTGAACTCTGCGCCGATGTGAACCGTGTGCAGAATGCCGCCGTACGTGCCTACTTCCCAATCCAGGTCTTCCTCGACGACTAACACGCCAGGGCCGACGACGAAGGGTTCTTTGGGTAGACGTTCTTCGACTGGCGGCAGTTCTCCTGCGGCGACGCGTTCAGCCAACATGGGTGCTTCGTTGTAGGTGGAAGCGGAGACAGTGGTTCCGAAAAGGATGACGACAGCCATCAACAAGGCAGTCAACAGGGACGGGGTTCGCAGGTAAGCCTTGACAGACGATCTCATTAGAGAAACCTCCTAGGTTTGGTAGAGCCGCTTGGGTCACAGAAGCGAAGCGATGGGTTAGGCTGGAACCAAATGAAAGAAGCCGACGACAACCGGTTTTGGCGATAGGACCACCTCCTTGGGGCGGACGGTGCAGCGAGGCATACAAGTCGGTTAGCTGGTTGCTGCCGGGAGGATTAGCGACTCTCAGCAGTAGCAGCGGAAGTGCTGTACGCTGTGCTTTGTGATGATGCTAGGGATCACGAAGTTCGTAGGGCCGAAACGCGTATCAGAGCTCAGGTGGCTGTAGAGTATTTCGATGGCTTTTCTACCTTGTTCAAAGGGGTTCTGGAAAATAAGGGCTTGGATTGTGCCGTTCTGCACAAAAGGTATATTCTGCTGGAACAGGTCGGTTCCTATAAGATACACTTCGCCTGCCCGGCCTTGGTCTTTCAGAGCCTGGCACGCACTAGCACCGGTCGAGGTGCTAACGTAGATGCCGCGCAGTTCGGGGTATGTTTGCAGAGCATGCGTTACGGCGTCGGCGCATTCGGCGGCTACGTCGTGGGTCTCGTAGACGTGGGCAATCTCGATTCCATGGGGACAGCCGTTTATGACGGACGAGAATCCGCTGACCTTGCGCTCATGGTCCGTGACGTCGAGTGATCCGGTCAGCACGACAGTCCGTCCTCCTTCCCGAAGAAAGCCGCACATGAGGTCGCCGGCTATCTGGCCGTTGTTGAAGGAATCGGTGCTAACGCAGGTGAGCCTTCGGCTGGCGGGAGCGTCGGTGGCAATGGTGACGATGGGGACTCCGCGAGCCGCTAATTCGTCGATCTTCTGGTTGAGGCGCGTACTGTGGCTCGGGCAGAGGGCCAGCGCGGAAACGTTTTCCGCCTCCACCAGTTCGTCGATGAACATCCCTTCACGTTCGTCGCCTAGGTTTTCCGTCCGGCGGCTCACGACCCGCACATTGTGATCGGCGAGGGTGGCAGCTGCGTGATTGATGCCTGCTTCGATGTCAGGGTAAAAGCTGTAGCGGGATGGGAACACGCACCCGATTTTGATCTGACTCTTGCGTCCCAAGGATTGGGCCAGCTTGTTCCGCCGGTACCCTAACGTCTCGGCGGCAGACAGGACGCGTTGACGGGTCTCGACGTTAATTCCAGGCCGGCCGTTGAGGGCTCGATCAACGGTGCCAATCGAGACTCCAGCGGCGCGGGCGAGATCTTTTACGGTTATACGCTGCCTCATAGTTGCGCCCGCCTTTATAAGTCGTTAACGTACACGGTACATCGTTAAGGCAATATTTCGACTCGTGCGCAGGATCTCCTGCAGAAAGACGCGGAAAAAATAAAAAAATCTGTGGGAACAGAAAGAAGGGAAGTGTCAGAGTACTTTGGGTTGAAGACGGGGTGGAGTTGGGAGCCGGCCGGTCTGAGGTGAG
>SLOG01000364.1 GCA_007132635.1 Limnochordia bacterium | reverse complement strand
GCCCATGGACATACAGCCCAAGACCAAGACCTGGGCCCTATCTTGTTCGATCGCCGCTCGACCCACCTCGATGATAGTAGCGAGAGTCTGTTCACGGTTGTTCGCCAGCTCCAAGACGGGCACTTCCACAGGCCTTACCGTGCAGAGCTTCGAGACGACGCCAGCTTTGTGAGCCAGTTCGTAACACGTGTCAATCATGCTCTCCGTGATTGTGAGCAAGCCGACACGGTTCCCCAACATCGCCGCTGTTTGGAGGCTCAACGATCCGGGCCCTGTCACGAGCATCGAGGTCGTGATTTCCCGCATGGCGTCCAGGCCGGGATCGCCTGCACAACCTAGTATCGCGGCATCATAGCCTTCTTGCTCAAGACGGTAGATCTCCCGCGCCGCCGGGCCGATGCTGAGGTACTCCTCGTACATGGATTCAATGGATGCCGGGCCTTCGGTGACGCGCACTATGTCCACTACGGCATCGGGCGCTGCCCACTCCTTAAGGATCTCACCGCGACGTTCCATTTCGGGTACGGGCATGGGCCCCGGGACAACATAGACGATTCGCATACTTGTGTTCCTCCTTCTCAAATTGCTCACAGCGTTAGTTCACTACATGGCAGCGGACACTGCGTCCACTCTGCTTTGACTCCAACGGTGGTTCTTCTGAGCGGCAGATCCGCTCGGCATACGGACAGCGATTTTGAAACAGGCAGCCCTCGGGAAGGTCGATGGGACTCAGGACACTGCCCTTAATCTTGACCTCAGGCGGCTCTGTCTCCGGATCCAAAACAGGAATAGCCGCCACCAAGGCCTGCGTATAAGGATGTTCCGGCGACGCGAGCACAGCGTCTGTTGACCCCATTTCGACAATCTGGCCCAGATACATGATCGCCGTGTCGTCACATAGATACTGGATGAGCGACAAATCGTGGGAGATGTAAAGAGTCGCCAGCTGCATGCTGGCCGTGATTTCTTGCATCAAATTCAGCACACCAGCGCGGACGGACACATCCAACATGGACACCGGTTCATCGGCTACAATGAAGATCGGGTCAACGATGAGCGCCCGAGCCAATACAATGCGCTGAAGCTGGCCGCCGCTTAACTGATGGGGGAACTTCTCGTAGTACGTGTTAGGCGGCTTTAGGCCAACACGTTCCATGGCAGCGTTGATGCGTTGTTCCTGCTCCGGACGGCTGCCGATGCCGTGGATGAGGAGAGGCTCCAAAAGAGACCTGTATACCGTAAACCGCGGGTTGAGAGCCTCAAACGGGTTCTGGAACACCATCTGTGCCTGTCGCCGAAACTGCCTCAGTTCACGGCGTTTCACATGGGTCACGTCTCTGCCGTTAAAGCGATATTCACCCTCGGTCGGATCCTCTAATTTGAGAAGCATACGTCCCGTCGTGGTTTTGCCGCAGCCGCTTTCGCCGGCAATGCCCAGTGTACCTCCGGGGCTGACCTGGAAGGACACGCCGTTCACTGCCTTAAGCCAAGGGCTATCGTATCCCTTGCTAAACAGGGTCTGCCGTACGCGAAAGTACTTCTTCAACCCCCGCACATCCACAACTAGATCACGTTCTGCCATGTTTCCACCTCCTGGGCACGCGTCTGGAGTTCGTCCACCTCATCGAGTCGATGACAGGCCGCCACCTGTCCCGCTGCTGCTTCTTCCAGCGTTGGTTCGACGTCCGAGCACACGTCCAGAGCAAACGGACAGCGTTCGGCGAAGCGACAGCCTGCGGGAGGTTCCAGCAAACTCGGCGGTGCTCCCTCGATTGAGATCAACGTCCGGCGCCCCCTGCGAATATCCGGAAAAGCATTTTTCAGACCCATAGTATAGGGGTGCAGTGGGTTTTGCAGCACGGCGGCGGTCCTGCCTCGCTCGACGATTTTACCGGCATACATCACCGCAATATCATCGCAGGTTTCGGCGACAACGGAAATGTCGTGGGTGATCATGATCAACGATATGTGCAGCTGCTCCCGCAGCCGCCGGATCTCGTTGAGGACCTGCCGCTGTACAATGACATCTAAGGCTGTCACCGGCTCATCGGCGATCACTAATTTGGGGTTCAGCGCCAGGGCTAAGGCGATGGCCGCGCGCTGTTTCATGCCGCCAGAAAACTCGTGCGGATAGTTCTTGAGGCGCCGAATGTCCAACCCAACGAGCTGAAATAAGTGTTGGGCTCGGTCGAGCGCTTCAGCCTTGCTCATGCCGCCCTTTAAGCGCAGGACCTCCAAAAACGCATCCTGCACGAGGTACACCGGATTCAGAGAGTCCATGGCCGCCTGGGGAATCAGCGAAAGCTCGCGCCAGCGGATGCTTCGCAGAGCCGACTCAGGAAGCGAAACTAGGTCGGTTCCATTCAGCAGCACCTCTCCCTCGGGGATGAATGCATTCTTGGGCATCACCCTCACGATCCCGTTGACAGTTGTGCTCTTGCCACAGCCGCTTTCACCCACTAGACCCAGGCTGCGCCCTTTTTCTACAGTAAAGGAGACACCATCGACAGCTCGGTTAGCGCCCCGCAGCGTGCGGTAGTGCACCTTAAGGTTGCGTACATCCAGAAGTGCCATTGTCGATGCCTCCTTTAGACTCTCTTAAGTTTGGGATGCAAGATTTCCTCGGACCCTCGCCCGATATAGAAGCCAGCCATGACAGCCAGCATGATAAAGATCCCTGGCGGTACAAACCAGTTGAAGGAACCGCGGGAGAGCGCCTGCGAGACGTAGGCGTCATGCAGCATATAACCCCAGCTTATCGTATTGGGATCGCCGAAGCCGAGAAAACTGACCGCTGCTTCGGTCAGAATTGCCCAGCCCACAGCCAGCGAGCCATAGAGAAACGAAAGCGGTAGAATGTTCGGCATGATGTAGACGAAAAGCACGCGCAGGTGCGAGGCACCGGAGACCTCGCCGGCCTCGACAAACGCTCGCTGCCTAACAGACAGCACTTGCGAACGGATTACACGCGCTGTATCGCGCCACAAAAGAAGCGCCATGGCTAGCACTATGTTCCAGACGCTGGGACCGAGAAAGCCCACCAAGACAATGACAAACGGTTCAAAGGGAATGCCGAAAGCCACGTCGGCCAACCGCATGAGCACGCTGTCGGCCCAGCCGCCGAAATAGCCGGACAAAAGCCCAACCAGAGTCCCGGCCACGACAACAAAAAAGGCTGCTGTGAAGCCTACCATAAGAGCAGGCCGCACGCCAAAGATCAGCTGCGAGAAGACGTCACGCCCCATATTCGTTGTTCCTAGCCAAAACTGCGACGACGGTGGATGGTTAAACGCCAAGCGTCCATCCACTCGGATCATCTCGTCGGGACCGTAAGGAGCGATGATAGGCGCGAGAATGGCGAGTAGAATGAAAAACACGTAGATGGCAGCCCCGACCATGGCGAACTTGTCGTTCTTCAGAAATGCATACACACCGCGCACGGCACTAAGCATGTTGTGATCACCCCTTACTATCCAGCGAAATCCTGGGATCCAGCACGCTGTACAGAATGTCGGCGACGAAATTCATGAACACCATGATCCCAGCGATCAAAAGAAAGGCCCCCTGCGCGAGAGGATAGTCGCTGGTGGACACAGCCCTCACCAAAAGGCGGCCAAGCCCCGGCCAGCTGAAGACCTGCTCGATGACAACAT
>SLOG01000054.1 GCA_007132635.1 Limnochordia bacterium | reverse complement strand
GGATAATGGTGACACAACGGGAGCGCCTGTCGTTGAAGAACTCAATCCGACGCACAACAACTTGTTTGGGCGAATTGAGAAGGAAGCTCGAATGGGCGCCTTGGCTACGGATTTCACTTTGATTCGGGCTGGTTCGCTGCATAAGGCCAACGGTGGATTCCTGATTCTGCCAGCGGAGGAGTTGTTGCGTAACCTCTTTGCTTGGGAAGGTCTTAAGCGTGTGCTGAAAAACGAAGAGATTATTATAGAGGAAGCCAGCGAGCGTTTGGGTTTCATGGCGACACGCAGCCTCAATCCAGAAGCCGTGCCTCTAAAACTTAAGGTGGTCATTGTGGGACCGCCTGAAGTCTACCGTCTGCTTCATATGTATGATCCTGACTTCAAAGAACTGTTTAAAGTCAAAGCCGAGTTTGCCACGGACATGGAGTGCAGCGGCGAAAACGTCCACAAATACAGTTCGTTTTTCCACACGCTCTGTACGAAGGAAGAGCTGCCGTTTTTGGATGAATCGGCTGTTCGCAAGATGGTGGAGTATGGATCACGTCTTGCCGGGAACCAGAGGAAACTGTCCACACGCTTTGCCGATCTGGCCAATGTCGTCCGGGAGGCAGCGCATTATGTGGTGCAGGCTGGAGACGAAACGATCAGCGAAAACCATGTCGTCAAAGCTATTGATGAACGCATCTACCGTTCTAATCTCTTAGAGGAGCGCATCCAAGAACTGATTCGGGACGAGATCATCTTGATCGATACAACCGACTCTGTCGTGGGGCAGGTGAACGGACTGTCCGTCCTCGATCTTGGCGACACGGCCTTTGGTCGGCCATCCCGCATCACAGCGACAATCGGGCTTGGACGCCACGGCTTAATAGATATCGAGCGCGAAGCAAAACTAGGCGGAAGTATCCACAGTAAAGGTGTCATGATTCTCTCAGGGTTTCTCACGCAGAGGTACGGGCAGACAACGCCGCTTAGTTTGACGGGGCGGCTCGTGTTTGAACAGAGCTATGGTATTGTCGAAGGCGACAGCGCTTCCAGTGCCGAACTGTACGCTCTTATGTCTTCGTTGGCTGACCATCCTATCCGGCAGGATTTGGCTGTCACGGGTTCGGTTAACCAAAAGGGACAACTGCAGGCCATAGGTGGCGTTAATGAGAAAATCGAGGGATTCTACCATGTCTGTAAGACGAAGGGTCTGACTGGAGAGCAGGGCGTTGTGATACCTGCAGCCAACCAAGAGGATCTTATGCTAAAAGAAGAAGTAACGACAGCCATAGAAAAAGGGGATTTTCATGTATATGCCTGCTCGACAATTGATGAAGGCATTGAAGTGCTCACAGGCATGAACGCAGGTAGTCTTAACGACGACGGAGTGTTCGCCCCGGACACAGTTAACGGCCGCGTACAAAGCCGTCTCGCCGAGATGGCACGTCAGCTCACCAACTTTGGCAAGTCAGATAGTAACGCTGACGAGAGTGGGGGAACCAGCGGAGGCCGTTGATGCCTGTGCAGATGTCGACAGACATGCGCACAGCCAAGTATGGATAGGCGTGGGGAGGACTCGCAGTGAAGCGAATACTTATCATGGTGTTGGGTGCTTTCCTGCTGATAATCGTGCTCGTGGTGGGCCTGCTGCTGTATCCGGTAGTGTTTCCGTACCGAAGTTCTGAGGCTCAGCAGAGGCGGACTTTGTCAGATGGCTTCGGGGATGGGGATCAGATCTACTTCCTTCTGGACTACAGAGTGTCCCGTGCAAGGCGTCCTGTTTGGTTTATCATGCCCATTGAACGGCCGCCGAAAGTATATCACCGCAGTCTCGCGCTGTACCGATTCGACGTCGATAGCGGAAGACTAGTCCGCTTGGCCATTCTGAAAGAAAACGACTTTCCAGTGCAGTTTAATGCCCGTTATACGCAGTTTACCAAAGTGGACGAGGCCATTGTCTTTGCCTATCGGGCGGGTTGGGACAGTGAGCAAGGTGTTCTGTACGCCGTTCACGCTTGGGACCCAGTGACGCAGACCTTTGTCCTCGGAGGGCCAGATGCAGATCCGGTAATCGAAACCGCTCCCGAGTATCAAGTACACTTTTCGGATTATTTGAGTCCATGGACCGACAACCCAGGTATCCTGCCTGTGACAGAGCTCCAGGAGCGCCTGGCTGTAGTGCCAAGCGCTGCCTGGAACCTACCTGACTAATGGTTATGTCGCCAAATCTGCTTATTCATCCATCCGAAATGCTTCGAACGTTCCATTCGGTTGGGTGAGGAGCAGTCTGGTGGGTTTTCCATTATCGACGATGAACTCGACGGCTCCGCCTGGCAAATCCGGGATGGCGAAACGCGCACCTCGCTCCGGTACCAATTTCACAGCGCCCTGGCCGCCGATCTCCATGAACAGGGTGTCGTCTCGCAGACGAATGTGCAAACGCGTTCCCATTACCTCATAGTTCCCCGTATAGCGTTCGAGTGTCTCTGACGAAAAGGCATCCGGGTCAGCTGTCACCACGAAATGGATCGGGTCCACCGAGGAGTCAAGCGGTATCTCGAGACCCCGCACATAGCCGTCTACGCCGGATATGAAATGCACCGGGAACTGTCCTTCCACCGCAATGTTGGGGAAACGGACTGCAAATACGTCGTAGTGCCAGTGGTGCAGAGGGATGTCGATACCGCGCCATGTCAAGCACAGCGCATCGGCAGCTTCATCATGGCGAACGACTGCACGTCCATAGGCCGGGTGCTCGTAGTGTCCGACCATTTCGTTGAGGCCACGCGACGGTACTGTATCCTCGATCTTTCGGGGAGGCTGCATCAAGTCCTCTGGCATCAAGTCAACCTGCTGTTGTATGCGAGCATTCCAGTCTACGGGATCTCGCTGCCGCAGTTCGTCGATGATTCGGTAGGTTACGATGGCAGCGAGCGGTGAGTTATTGAGGTTGGTCAGAACAACGACACCGAGGTTTTCGTACGGAAGCATACTGACAAGAGCGCTGAAGCCGTCGATGTTGCCGCCATGGTGCACCATGAGGTCGCCCCGGTAATCGTCGATCATCCAACCCAAGGCATAATTGGAGAAACGGATCTCCGGGTAGCCAGCGGTAGGCAGAGCCATTTGAGGTTGTGTCAGCTGATGAACGGATAGGGGACTCAGGATCTGCTGATCTGTGGTTTCCCCGCGCTGTAGAAACAGAGAGACCCAAGCCAGCATGTCCTCAACCGACGAGTTGATGGAACCAGCCGGCCCCATAGTGGATAGCTCTCGATACGCCATGGAGACAACCTCGCCTTGACGCAGTGCGTAAGGACGAGCGGCGTTGTTGTCGTCGACCAGATCCTGCACAGTGAAACTTGTCCGATACATGCCTAGAGGGTCCAAGAGACGGGTCTGCACTAGTGTCTCCCAATCGCTGCCGGCGGCATGGCCCGCTAGATATCCTAACGTTGTGTAACCGTAGTTGTTGTACAAGTATTGCTGGCGAAACTCTAAGGCAAAGTCCAGATGAGCCATGTTGCGAATGTGCTCCTCGCGGGGCAGTTCCTGTCCGTACCAGGCAAGATCATGGCGGCCCAACCCGGTACGATGAAGTGCGAGATCGCGTAAGGTAGCTTTGTGCATGGCCTCTTGGTTCTTCAGACGAAACCAGGGAAGGTAATCCAAGACGGTCGTGTCCCACTGCAACCGACCTTCGTCAACCATGAGGGCGACAGATGCCGTTGTGAAGGCCTTCGTTGACGAACCTATGGCAAACACGGTGTCCCGAGAAACCGGCAGATCCTCGTCTACCGAACGCGTTCCGAACCCTTCCGCCAACAGCACATCGCCTCGATGAACTATGCCCACAGCGGCTCCCGGGACATCCCATGCCGCCAGCATCTCTTCGATGTACACTCGCAGCTCCGCTAAAGTGTCTTCCTGGGCGCGCGTTTCGTCGACCGATGCGTCTGTCTCTTTTGGTTCTAGTCGAATGGGGAATTCCATCTCGCTTTGGCTAAACGTGCCAGCGGCATATCCTGCGTCGCTGTCCCATTGGACAGATACCACAGGATCTCCGGGGATACCCGTCAACTCGAACGCTAGGGACATGGAATCGGTTCGAACGTTCGTCAAAGGGATGGCGAGAGCTCCCTGCAGGGGGATATCCATCTCTCCAGTCAGTTCGCCATCACTCTTGGAAAGGCGGACGACTACATCCAGAGGCTGACCGGGAAGTGTTATGACGCCTTCCCAGGCACCATCCCACTCGTAGTTCGTGCTGCTAGCGCTGCCGATGCTGGCAATTAGAATCAGAATCAACACAAGAACCGCAGTTTTTCTCACTGATTGACACCTCATTTGTTGGTAGTAGGTAGGAATTCCCTGCCTCCGTGCTCAAGTATACACCATAGAGTTAGAACTAGGACCCAACCAAAGTATGGTTTTTGGAAGAAATCGAGGAGGGGCAGCGGTGGTTTTCCTTAGGGCTCTCAGAGTGACTGCGTCGCTGCGGGAAAGGGACGTGTTTCCGTTTTCTATAGCCTTGGACAAAGTGTCTGACGGCATGGTGTTCGACGAACCAGTGACCTTCTTTGTAGGGGAAAATGGGTCCGGCAAATCAACGCTTGTTGAAGGTCTTGCAGCAGCTGTCGGGCTGCCTACCCTGGGAAGTTCGGATGCTAATGCGGATGATACACTGGCGGACGTCCAGCGCCTGGGTCGCAACATGCGCCTGACGTGGCACACGCACACGCACCGAGGCTTCTTCTTTCGATCCGAGGATTTTCTCAACTTCGCCCGGCGAATGGCCCATGCGGTGAAGGAATTGGAGGAAGACGCGGCTTCATTCGCAAAGAACCTGCAAGGTTACGGACGGCTGTTGGCGACCGGTTCCGCTCTGGCTCAGAGGGATGCACTCGTAGAGAAATATGGTGCGAATTTGGACACAAATTCGCACGGAGAGGCGATCATGCAGTTGCTGCTGGAGCGAATTGTTCCGGGTGGGCTGTACCTGCTGGATGAACCGGAGACCGCCTTCTCTCCCCAGAGGCAGCTGGCCTTGCTTTCGTTTCTCAAGACGATGGCGGAAACCAAGGACTGCCAGTTTGTGGTGGCGACACACTCTCCGATACTGCTGGCCCTGCCTAGTGCAGCTGTTTTTGACTTTGACAAATCCCCAGCAGTTCGTGCAGCCTATGCGGATCTTCCCCACGTAACGCTGACTCGCGACTTCTTGAACCATCCCGAGCGATATCTTCGGCACCTTTGACTGGAGGCTGCATCATGTGGTATCAACCGAACGAGAGCCGGTGGAGTTTGCGCTTGGTTAACCTTCAAGACGCACTACCTGCTGTACCGGTACGCGGCATTAGAGTCAAGCTGCTACGCACAGGGACGTGATTCGAATACTTCGCCTGCCAGATGAGCGTTCTATTCCGTTTGTCCGCGATGAAAACGACTGGGAGGTTACTCTTGAACCCTTGGATCTTTTCGCCATGTATGTCATAGAGTATGGGAGGCCTTGAGTGTATGAATATTCTATTTGCTTTTGCAGATGACTGGGGACGTTATGCGAGTGCCTATGCAGGCCGGCCAGGCGCTAGCCCCTGGAACCAGTTGATCAAAACGCCCAATTTCGATCGCGTGGCGGCAGAGGGTGCTCTGTTAACCAACGCGTTTATCCAGGCTCCCACCTGCACACCCTGCCGCAGTTCTATCTTATCCGGCCGTTTTTTCTGGCAGACTGGTCTTGGGGCCATTCTGCGAGGCGCTGTGTGGGATGATAGTATTCCCACCTACCCGCTGGAATTAGAAAAAGCAGGTTGGCATATCGGGCACACCTACAAGGTGTGGTCACCGGGGAAGACAGCGAATGCTCCATATGGGGGCAGCAGGACGGCCTACAATCCGGCTGGGCAGCGCTACGCGAATTTCTCTCATGAGGCGACGAAACGCGTACCTGAGGTAGGGGTTGCACAGGCTAAGGCAGAACTGCTCGAAGAGACCCGCCAAAACTTCGACGCATTTCTGGCAGCGCGTCCCGAAGGAGCTCCTTTCTGCTACTGGTGGGGACCCACAAACACCCATCGCACCTGGGAGCCTGGTTCGGGTCATGCGCTTTGGGGCCTCAATCCTGATGACCTTGAGGGGCGTATGCCTGAATTTCTGCCTGATGTCCCTGTAGTACGGGAGGATGTCGCCGACTACTTAGGTGAATGCCAAGCTGTCGATGCCGGCCTTGGGGTGATCCTAGACCGCTTAGAGGCAGAGGGGGAGTTGGACGATACCTTGATTGTTGTCAGCGGGGATCACGGAATTCCTGGCATACCGCGGGCGAAGTGTAATCTGTATGATATAGGTTGTGAAGTGGCTTTGGCTGTACGCTGGCCCGGACGTGTGCAGCCTGGGCGCGTAGTCGATGACTTTGTCAGTTTGATGGATTTGGCGCCGACGTTTTTAGAGGCGGCCGGCCTGTCAGCCCACCCCGACATGGCAGGACGTAGTCTGCTGCCTGTTCTTGAGTCGCCGGACAGCGGGCAGATTGATGAGCAGCGGGATCATGTGATAACGGGACGAGAACGGCATGTCGACACCGCCCGTGCCGGTGAGCTTCCCTATCCGCAGCGTGCAATCCGGACGCAGGACTATCTGTATATCCTGAACTTCGAACCTGACCGCTGGCCTATGGGTGACCCGCAGGGACTTGATGATCTAAGCCAAATCCCTCCGAGTTTTTCGGATTTGCAGTGGGTGACACGACCAGCGTATGCTGATTTTGATGCTAGTCCCACCAAAGCATGGATGATCCACCATCGGAGCGAGAGATCCGTAAGGCCGTTATTTGAATTGGCTTTTGGAAAGCGGCCGTATGCTGAATTGTACGATCTGCGGGTCGACCCTCACTATATGCAGAATGAGGCCGGGAGTCCTCAATATGCCGATACCCAGCAGGAGCTGCATCAAAAGCTCATGGCCGCACTAACCGAGGCCTCGGATCCTAGAGTGGTCGAACGCCCTTGTCGTTTTGAAGAGCCGCCGTATGCTGGGCCGCTTGCTCCCTTTCAGATTTAAGGGTTAGTTGGCCTCTCCGCCCCTGCGGCGGAGGCTGTTTGAGGGAGGTTATCTGCATGCGTCGCAGAGATGCGTCTTCAATAAGAACCGGTTTTGTGGCGGGAGAGGAAGTGCTGTTGGAGACAAAACCTGTCTTTTTTGCATTCTTTTCGTTTTATGTACCTGGCCTGTATTTGATGGCAGTGAGCATTTTGGCCTATGTCTACCAAGATGAGATCCTCCAATATGCCCCGACGCGTTATCTGCCCGAACCTTACGCTGTGTATGCACTGCTAGCAGCGGGTATACTAATTCCAGCAGTAATCTATTCGTTTATGAAGCTCAATCTGCGCTGGGTCATTCTCGGGATAGCGGCACTAGCGGCTACCATTGGCGGAGCTGAATACGCACTAGAACAACCATGGGCGGCTCCACTGAGGGATATGGTTTGGTATGAACACGCACCTTTGGCTGTTCTCTTTGCCGTCGGTCTTCTTTCGGTTTTGAAAAACGAGTTGTATCGCCAGAGCCACCGTTACCAGATCACGAATGCTCGCATTTTTACTGCAGCAGGAATTCTGCCGCGCCGTCACCGAACGCTTCCGCTGTCAAAAATCAACGATATTGTGCAGGACCAGAGTTTGGTTGGCGCTTTCTTTGGTTTCGGTACTTTGGTTCCATTGACGGCTTCGGGGCTTGGGATGGGTGCGAATATGGCGGAGGCTTCAGGCTCTGCGGCCAAAGGACTGTTGGGCCTACCGACATTAGGGGTGCGAGTCTCCGGCGGCCATTCCATTCAAGTCCCAAAATCTCGAACGCATGAGGCTCTGTTTGGCGTGAAGAACCCGGAGCGGGTCGTACGGCAGGTCATGGATATCCTAGCTGAGCGAGAGCTGCGACTGCATTAGTTTTATCTCTCTGGATCCAAAAAAGCACATAGACTCCCTTGACGTACTTCTGAAGTTTCGGTACAGTTAAATAAACGGAAGTATTATTCTAACAACTAAAAAAGGTGGGATCTGCGTGCAGAGAAGAGGCCTGCGGCCTAAGACAAGCTGGGCGTTTGCGTTGGCTGTTTTCCTGGCTGTTTTCCTGGTGACGACAGTTCAGGCGACTCAGCCAGCCGAACTGCATATAACTGTACTCCTAGACGAAGAAGACATCTCGCTGGCCGCTCAAGTGATCATTATGGGCGGCGCGATGCCGCATGTATTGGAGGAAGGCGAGATCAAAGTGGCGGCGCTTGCACCGGGTGCCTATGAGCTGATGGCCGTAATGGCCGCGGACAACATGCCTCTTATGCCGGCCCAAAAAAAGATTCAGCTGGAAGCTGGTGAAACAGCAGCAGTGACCATGGAACTGCAGCCTATTCCGGGTTTCTCGCTTCCCGATATGTCGGCTATTGGCGCGTTGTTGGGCGCGTTGGAGGATAATGGAGAGGGCATGCCAGATATACCAGAAATACCCGAACCCAGCCGACCGGAGGAAACCCCGTTTGACCCTGCAGAAGCGGAGTGCGACACTTTACTGGCGATGCTCGTAAGTGATGACCCGGGGGAATACCAAGCCGCCGAAGCTGAGCTGAAGATATGGCACCGACGCCGGGAAGCAGCACCGTACTTGGTGGAGGAATTGAAGAACCACGATGGGGCCGATAGGCGAAGGATAATGGGCGTTTTGGTGAGCTTGGGTGCAGAACCTCCGGATGGGATGATTGTCGGACGCCGTCCCATCGACGAAATGATGCCGGAGATCGTCTCTCTTCTCAGCGATGGGGATTCCGTCATCCGTGGAGGAGCGGCGCAGATTGTCGCCGACGCATGGTTTTTCCCGGAAGAGGCGGTACAGGCATTGGCGCAACTGTTGTCTGACCCGGAGCGTCAAATCCGCCTGCACGCTCTGGAGGCCCTGGCTTCATCGGGCCGGCGGCCACGCGAACATACTGAACTCCTGCTTACTGCCTTGAACGATCCCTTGTATTCCGAGGATACCGAAATGCGGCTTGGTGCAGTAAGGGTCTTGGGACGGTTGGACCAGCCTCCAAGTGAAACGGCGCTTGCGGTATCCATCAATCTTCTCGACAGTGACGCAGGTGTACGCGAGGCTGCGGCTCGAGTTCTGTTTGATATGCAGAACGCTGCGGCTGTCGTGATGGAAGACATGCTTGAAGCCTTGGATGACCCCGAGCCGGCGGTGACATTGCTTCTGCTGCGGACGATGGTGTCGTTTCCGTCAGAACTCCTTTCCGACTACGCAGCAGACATCGCGCCACGTCTAGAACATGAGCACAGTGGGATTCGTTACCGAGCCGCAGAGGTTCTCTTTGCTGCTGGTCCCGGAGCCCTGCCGGTTCTGCCGGCGATTCAAGACGCGCTGCGTGATGACGACTACCGAGTGGCCCAGACTGCCGTCTACACGATCTGGCGTCATTTCGGTGCTGAAGCAGAGGTGGCCATTCCAGAGCTCACAGAGTTAATTCAGAAAGAGAGTCGTGATTTCAGTGAAGCAGCAGCTGGAGCTGCACATGCCCTCGCAACCATTGGAGCTCCAGCGGTTCCTGTGCTGCTAGATCTACTCTACAGCGATGATCCGGGCACCAAATATCGAGCAGCAACTGCATTGAATGTGATTGGCGCGCCAGCAGAGGAGGCGGTGTCTCGGTTAATGGAATTGGTGGAAGATGAGGCTGAGCATGTACAGGTTCGTCGAGCTGCGTTCAATGCCGTAACCAGCATCACAGGAGAAGAACCCGATATGTAGACCCCAAGTGGCTGGTGCTGGCATCCTCAAAGGAGGGGCACCAAAATGAAGCGCCTTTGTCTTTTGGTTCTCTTATGTCTTATCTTGTCCAGTGTAGCCAGTGCTCAAGCGACAGTGCCAGTGCAGCGGGAACTACGGCTGCCACAGCTGCGGATCCAGGAACTGCAGCTGCAGCTTCCCGAGCTGCATCGTTTCATTGCCCAGGATTTGCTGGCGTCGTTTCAAGATCTTCCGGGATTCGCCAACGCTGCGGTGGCGGAAACGTTTCCCATTTATGACCAGGATGGGATTTCCATTGCGTATTATGAGGTGAAGTTTCGCTCGCCAGACGGGAAGGATGCTGGATATGCCATTCTCAGCGCTGACGAACGAGACTTACCCATCGTTGAGTTTTCTCATCAGGGCACGACCCATTTCGAACGCTTTCAGCAGGAGACGAAAGAACCGTTTCGCATGGTCCGGTATGGAGCCGGATACATTACAGCGGAGAGTCAACAGGGAGCCCTGTTGTCCGAGATTGGTCTGCGTCCTGAGCCGGTGGCAGTCCGAAGCGCCGAGTCGGTCCATTGCCTATGCGAGCTCTGGAAGCTGCCGGTATGCATACTACTGGGCGGCTGGCCGAGCCAATCAGACGTACTTTCTCCAGATTCCGCCAAATCAGTCTCCGAACACAAATCGCTACTGGTCCGGATGTGCGGCTACAGCGTGGATGAATTTGTATGGTTGGCATAACGGCAACTGGCAGTCGAGTCTCCTGTCAGGCACTCCGCGATTCAACAATGCTTATACTAATGGTCTCACGATGCAGTTGGCGAACCGACTCGGAACGAGCAATATGTTTGGCCAAGGATTCACGTATCCTTCGCGGATTAGCCGCGGATTGGGATTTGCGGAGACCACGTTAGGGTTTCGGTCCAGCTATTGGTGGCGCTGGAGTTTTACCCGCAAGAATTGGGTCTTTTCTGTGGCTCGGGATCTAGCTAGGCGACAGAGGCCCTTCATCGTTGGTTACTTCAGTGATTGGCACTACGCCATCGGCTACGGTGTCGCCGAGTGTCAGACACACGGTTGGGAACGCCACAGCTGGGTGTATATCTATCCCGCCTGGCGAACGAACAACACACAGGATAAGTGGATTCCCAAGAGCACCATATTCGGAATTTGGGGTGTTTATAACTTCTACCGCTAACGGATTTTGATTGGCAGCATATTCGACAGCCCATGTAAGGAGCGATGTCCATGAAAGACTACGCATTCCGTCGTGTTACCCATTACAAACATGCTGCAGCCGTGACCCGCGTGACACAGGCTCTGGCTGATGAAGGCTTTGGGATCATCACTGCGGTCGACTTTTCGCAGACAATCAAGAAGAAGCTGAACGTCGATTTCGGCGGCGAATACCAGATGCTGGGTGCCTGCAATCCACAGCTTGCCCTGAAAGTTTTGCAGGCCGACCCTGATGTAGGCCTTCTCCTTCCCTGCAGTGTCGTTGTGTATGAGGCGGAGGAAGGAGTCGTCATTGCGGCGATTAACCCGCGCAAGCTCATGGTAGATGACTCAAATCCTGCCTTGACTGCGGCTGCCGAGGAAGCGGCCGAACGATTGAGTCGAGCCGTGGAAAACGCATAACGGTTGTTAATAAGGAGTTCCTGATGTCTAGGAACTCCTTTTCTGCGCCGCAGGACAACCTGAACAGGGATTCCGAAATTCCTGCCGAAAAAATAAGAAGACTGCTGATCGTTTCAGCTGAGACGGCATGTCACTTGGAGGTGGTAGAATGGATAAGCAGTGGATGGCGCAGTGGGTGACAGACCCGCGATTTGCGTCCCATCCCCCGGAGAACGTCTTTCACAAACAGAATGCACAGGTTCCTAAGAGTTGCCATCGCGAGGATCTCGTCAATCAGCACATGCTTGTTCGCAGGAGTTTTTCCTTGGATGCAGTACCTGCATCGGCATGGCTGGATATTTCAGCCGATGACTACTACAAGGTCTATATTAATGGCCAGTTTGTAGGGCAGGGGCCTGCTCCTAGTTACTATTTTCACTATTACTACAATCGCTACGCCGTCGAGGGATTCCTGCGGCCAGGCAAGAACGTTATTGCGGTGCATGTGTATTACCAAGGGCTTATCAACCGCGTGTGGAATAGTGGAGATTACCGGCAGGGGCTTATCGCCGAGCTCATTGCTGAGTCGGGGTGCCTCGCAGCGACGGACCATAACTGGCGCTTCTGTGTTGGCCAGGGCTACCATTCTGGGGGCATACTTGGCTACAATACGCAGTTTCTCGAAGACATAGACAGCCGTGAACTTCAACACGGTTGGCGTACTGCTGATTTTGATGACAGTCATTGGGGCTTCGTGTGGGCTGATGCTGCGGATGACCACAAACTCTTTGAGCAGCCGACTCCACCGGTGACAGTGTACGAGAGAGAGGCCGAATCGGTACGGGAGCTTGAGCCCGGCCGCCTTTTGATCGACTTCGGCCAAGAAATCACGGGGCAGTTGCGACTCATGGTGAATGGACAACCGGGCGAAATTATCGAAATCCGCTGCGGCGAGGAACTGGAGGATAAGCGGCCTGCCGTGCGGTACGCCATGCGCTGCGGGTGTCGCTATCAAGAGTTTTGGACTTTGGCAGGAATAAAGAATGAAGAACTCGAATTCTTTGACTATAAGGCCTTTCGTTATGTTGAGGTGCTTGGTGCGCCTCAGACGTTGGCTCATGCGCGGTTTTGGGCAGAGGTTCGCCATTATCCTTTAGATCCGGAGGCCTGTACTCTGACGACTGACAATGCTCTTGTGCAGTCGGTCTGGGATATCTGCAAGGCGGGTGTGCAGTATGGGTCCCAGGAGGGATTCTTGGACTGCCCGACCCGCGAGAAGGGTCAATACCTGGGAGACGCAACAGTGACTGGCCACTCACATATCTATGTGTCTGGTGATCTGCGGCTCTACCGCAAAGCCCTCGAGGACTTCGCTTTGTCATCGTTGGTGTGTCCGGGACTCTTAGCGGTGGCGCCTGGTTCGTTTATGCAGGAGATCGCCGACTATTCTCTGCAGTGGCCGCAGCAGCTTCTTCTGTATTATGAGCATTCGGGCGACCAAGCTTTTCTCCAGTCTATGTACCCATATGTCCAACGTCTGGTGCGCTACTTTGAGAAGTATCAGCGGAACGACGGGTTACTGGAAACTGTTGCGGAGAAATGGAACCTGGTGGATTGGCCTGCCAATCTTAGGGATAGTTATGACTTTCCGCTGGAACCTCTGGGTTCAGGCTCTCACAATGTGGTCAACGCGTTCTATGTCGGTATGCGTCAAGCGGTGCAGCGGATTCAGCAGGTGTTAACGATGCCGCAGGATGATTCCGTAGACTCGCTGATCACCGCCTTTCAGCGGGCTTTCTATGATGGCCAGCAGCGCCTCTTTGTTGATGCGGAGACTTCGCGTCACACGTCTCTGCATGCCAATGTACTTCCGCTTCTTTTCGGTCTTGTGCCGCCCGAGTCAGAGGATGAAGTGGTGGGTCTGATTGCAGAAAAACGCCTGTGTTGTGGTGTTTACTTCGCCTATTTTGTCCTCAAGGCACTGGCGAAAGCTAACCGTGTGGACGTGGCTTACAATCTGATCGACAACTCGGATGCAGCGTCCTGGGGAAACATGGTGCGAGAAGGCGCTACGACGTGTATGGAAGCGTGGGGTCGTGATCAGAAGTGGAATACCAGTTGGTGCCACGCTTGGGCCAGTGCCCCCATCTCCATTTTGGTCGAGGATGTTTTCGGCCTGCGGCCCGGTAGTCCGGGATGGAATACCATACGGTTCCGGCCGCAGATCCCTAAGGCCTTAGGAGACTGTTCGCTGACGATTACCATTCCCTACGGCCAAGTGGTAGTGCGACGTCAGGG
>SLOG01000311.1 GCA_007132635.1 Limnochordia bacterium | reverse complement strand
GGCGCGTTTAGAAAGCGATCGAAGGATTTCTGCGGTTGGTGCGGTGCAAGAAAGGGCGCTAATATGGCCGTCAGATAGAAGAGCGCCAAGATGATGCCTCCTAAGATCGCCAGCTTATGCCGGCGTAGGCGTCGCCACATTAACTGCCATTGAGAAGCCGTATATAGCTTAGGATCGATATCAGGCCTTTCATCGACAATCTCTGTCTGTGTTCGCTCGTTTGTCATGCAAAGCACCTCCTATTCATAGCGGATCCGGGGATCAGACCAAGCCAAGAGAAGATCAGACAGGAATGTCCCGATCAAGGTTAGAAACGTCAGCATCAGCACAATGGTACCAGCCAGATACATATCTTGGCTCATCAATGAAGAGAGAAGGAGTGGACCCACGGTCGGCAGATTGAGTACAATGGCTACAATGGTCTCACCAGACACGACGGCCGGAAGCAGCCAACCGAGCGTACTCAAAACAGGATTGACAGCCATGCGAACAGGGTATTTATACAGAAGCCGTAATTCCGATACGCCTTTCATCCGCGCGGTATCCACATAGTCTTTCCCCAGCTCATCGAGAAGAGTCGCACGCATGGTTCGAATGAGACCTGCCGTTCCTGCTGTACCGATGACGACAATCGGCACGATCATATGCTGAATGAGGTCGATGAGTCGGCCTAGACTCCAAGGAGCCTCAGCATACTCCGGAGAAAACAGTCCGCCGGGCGAAACACCGAAATAGATGAACAGAAAATACATCAACACGAGAGCAAACAGGAAGTTGGGTATGGCTAGACCCAGGAATCCGAACACGGTGACAATGTAATCGCCAAACGAGTACTGATGAGTTGCCGAGTAGATTCCAATTGGCACCGCCACCACGTAGGTGAAGAGAATTGACAGAGCCGACACCGCAACCGTAAACGGTAGACGACTCATCACTAAGTCAATCACCGGCCGGTTCCACTGAAACGAACGCCCGAAATCTCCGCGAAACATGCCCTGCACCCAGCGAAGATAGCGCATGTGGAAAGGCAGTCCAAACCCATAACGCCTCTCCAGGTTGGCGATCATGGAGTCGTCGACACGAGTCCCGCTCATTTCCAACTGCCGTACATACATTTCGACATAGTTACCAGGAGGAAGATTGATGAGTACAAACGACACAAACGACATCAGAACCATTGCAGCTAACATGTAGGCAAACCGCTTGACCATATACCCCGTCATACCCTCACCTCGTTCGTATCAATGTTAGGCACCGACAACACATGCCCTATCCGTGGATCACATCTTCGCTGCAAAAGGTTACAATTCCTTCACGTTCAATGCGGTTTCTTAAAGTCTGCGTAAAGGGATTTTAGCAAAAAACCAGCTGGCAACCTCAGAAGGCCGCCAGCTGCGTCGGTGTCCGGACTTTAGTTATTGGAGTGTATTGGTCTGGTTACCGTCGGGCTTCTGAGGCGAAATACCACTGCGTGAAGCCATCCAAGATCATGGTGTTGAAGAAGTCAAACTCCCCGGCTATCCCTACATTGCCGAGATCCTTGGAGTACACGAACGGCGTCCGCGGATCAACGACGGTACCAATGACCGGGAGGTTCTCCTGCTGGAGACGCCAAATCGTCTTGCCAGCCTCCAGACGCTCATCAGCATCAGCACTGGATTCCACCGTGTCTTGAGCTCGCAGCAGCTGTTTAGCCCACTCGGGCGGTTCGATGCCGTCGGCACCATTTGTCAAATGCCATGTCCGCCATTGCGGCGTGTGAACATTGAAACCCAAGAAATGCGGATCCAGGAGCTGCGGACCGTCAGCCCACCATACTGTGGCGACGTGCTCGTTCGTCCCGTGCAGCATCCAGAAATAGCTGCCTTGAACTTCCCTTGCATCGACCTGCACGCCGATATCCTGCCAATAGCGTTCAGCAAGTTCGACACCGGGAATGGCGGCGGGAGTTACGACATAAAACTCCAAGGGAAGTCGGAACACGCTGCCGTCTGCATAATTCCGGTAGCCGTCACCGGTTGTGTCGACTAAACCGATCTCATCAAGCAGTGCCATAGCTGCTTGGGGGTCATACTCGGCATACGCTTCTCCCATGCCTTCTTCATAGTACTCTGAGTCTTTCGGAGGCGCAAACTGGGAGGCTTCGCCAAAACCCATGAATATGGTTTCTTTAATCTGCTCCCGATCGAGACCCATGGATAGAGCCTGCCTAAATCTGACATCTTCGGTCAGTGCACGCAGTTTTTCGTCCTGCGGCACATAGTTCATGATGTAGATTAGCAGATGGTGCTGCCATGCTTTGACGGGCATTACATAGTAGTTACCTGCATCTTCATTCCGATTGTAGAGCGGATAGTCATCAATGCGGATAAACTGCGTTTGAAAGTCTGTGTTTCCGGCGATGATATCCATGTTTACCATTTCCGATTCCGCAATGTAACGGCGCTGCACTCGGTCGATGTAGGGCAGTTGGTTTCCTGCTGGATCGACCATGTAGAAGTAGGGGTTTCGTTCGAAGGCCCAATCGCCAGTTTCCCGCACGGACACGGTGACATAGGGGGCTAATGTAGGATAACCGATGGCTCGCTCGCCTAGATTGATGATGCCGCCATCCGTTGGCGCCTGGCCTACGTAGTCGCCGTAGAATGTACCCCAGTCGTCTTCCGAGTCATAGCCCATCTCCCGCATCAGCGGAAGCAGCTCTTCGATTTCTACGTAGTCGCGGTGAAACTGCGAGACGAAATGCTTCGGGCGAAACAAGTTAGGCCAAGTTGTGTATGCCGTGCGGATCATCGAATACAAGAACGCTGGATAAGGATTCTCGAAGATAACTTGAAACGCGCGATCATCGAGGATCTCCACAGTCGTAACATTCTCGTTAGTCGGGCTTCCCCACCGCAGCCATCGCGGCATGACAGGCGTAACGTCAGCATTCAGAAGCACATCGTGGACATAGTATTCAACATCGGCGGTTGTGACCAAGACGCCGTCGGACCAACGAAGACCATCACGAATGGTGAACTCAAAAACTCGGGCATCGTCGCTGGTACTCCAGTCGGAGAAAATGCCCGGTTGGGTCACACCCAAGTAGGGACCGCTGCGCCAGTGGAACGCATCATTCGGCTGTAGGTTCAGAAGGTGCGTATCTAGAAAGTGCCGTGTGTAGTGATCGTGGTCGATGGTAAACTCGCTGTAGCGAATCGTCCCACCGTATTCCCCGATGCTTTCCCAGGGAATCTGGACCAGAGGGTCGTTGGGCAGTCTTTCGGCAACTGGCGGTAGTTCTCCGGCAGCAACCAATTCGGCCAACATAGGGGCTTCGTGAAATGACTCGATTGGGGAGCCCACCAGAGCCTCGAAGTCAGCGATGTTATAGTAGCCAAGCTCGAGCTCCTGCCATTCTGCAGCCAAACTAGCAATCGATAACGACAACAGAACAAGTACAAGCGATGCCAGAAGAAATAGGCGCATCTTCAATGAAATCCCTCCAGATTTTTTTGGAATGAAAGCTGCGTGATTAACGAAACTTTCGCCGTGCCCCCCTTTTCCGATGGTTATAGAAGGCAGTTGATTTTCTCGGTTATTACGAGTGCCAGTTCACTTCGTTTACCTTAAATGCCAGGTAAACGAAGTGCTGTGATGCCCTCGTCTTTGGAAAAGCGGAGAAAATCAACGCCT